>PLSW01000089.1 GCA_003165275.1 Caulobacteraceae bacterium | reverse complement strand
CTACGCGGTGGAGGACAACAAACGCTTTGCTCCACCGTGAAACGGGGGAGCTGGCCGCGAAGCGGACTGAGGGGGCGTCGGGCCGCCGCACGAACCGTGCGAGCCCATGCCAGCGCGCGCCCCCTCACCGCCCCCGGCACAGGAACTGCACCCGGTGCCAGTTGACGATGTTGTCCTTCCACCCCGTGATCGCCGGATTCACCAGGTTCTTGCTGACGAAGAAGTAGATCGGGGTCACCGCCGCGTCATCAAGGACGATGGATTCGGCGTTCTTCAGGTACCCCGCCCGCTTCGCCACATCCGGCTCGTGGTCGGCGGCGTTCAGCAGGGCGTCGACCTTGGGGTTGTTGTAGTCGCCGTAGTTCTGCGCGCCGGTCTGCGACTGCAGCAGGCCCAGGAAGCTGGTGGCGTCGTTGTAGTCGGCGATCCAGGAGGTGAAGCCGGCCTGGAAGTTGCGCAGCCGGTAGTCCTGGTAGGCGATCTGCCCGTCCTCCTGGGCCAGGGTGACGCTCACCCCGATATCCTTCCAGTCCGCCTGCACCGCCGGGGCGATCAGCATCGGGTCGGGGGTGTTCATGTGCTTGTATTCGAAGGTCAGGGGATGGCCGGGGCCGTAGCCGGCCTGGGCCAGGAGCGCCCGGGCGGCGGCGTGGCGGCGTTCGATGCTCCAGCTCGCCCAGACCGGGGGCTTGGCGCCGGTATAGTTGGCAACCCCCGGCGGGGTGAAGGTGTAGGCGGCCAGTTGGCCGCCGCGCAGCAGCTTCCTGGTGATGAATTCCCGGTCGACGGCCATGTCGAGGGCGATGCGCACCCGCCGGTCGCGGAAGGCCGGCACGTCCCGGGTGTTGAACACCAGATAGGCGACGCCGAGGTAGGTGGCCACGTGCACAGAGGCGGGAATCTGGTCCGGACGGCGCAGGTAGGCGATGCGGTTGGACTGGATGTCGGTGGTCACGTCCAGCTCGCCCCTGCGCACCCGCCGCTCGGCGGAGACCGCGTCGGCGGTGGGATAGAAGCTGATCTCGTCGTAGCAGACCCTGCCCGCGTCAAAGTAGGCGGGGTTGCGGACGAGGCGGATGTGGTCACCGAAGCGCCATTCGGCCAGCTTGTAGGGGCCGTTGGCCAGGTAGTGGGCCGGCTGGGTCCAGGCGTCGCCCCATTTCTCCACCGCCCGCCGGGGCGCCGGATACATCGTCTGGTGTTTCAGCAACTCCGGCAGGTAGGGCGCCGGGTGCTCCAGGGTGATCTGCACCGTCTTCGGATCGAGGGCCTTGATCCCCAGGGCGGAGGCCGGCAGCTTGCCGGCGTTCACCGCCTGGGCATTCTTGATGACGTAGTCCAGGTAGGAATATTCCGAGGCCGTGGCCGGGTTCATCAGCCGCTGGGCGCCGAAGACGAAGTCGTCGGCGACGACAGGGACCCCGTCCGACCATTTGGCGTCGCGCAGGTGGAAGGTCCAGGTCAGGCCGTCCGGGCTGGTCTCCCAGGACCTGGCCATGCCGGGGACGGGGCGGCCCTCGGGGTCGTTCTGGGTGAGGCCGATCAGCATCTCGCCGAGGATGCGGTCCTCCCAGACGCCGACGGTCTTGGGCGGATCCAGGGAGGTGGGCTCGGCGGTGTTGCCGAACTGCAGGCAGAGCTTTCCGGCGGCGCAGGGCGCGCGCAGGGGCTTGGACGGACTGCAGGCGCCGAGCGCAAGGGTCAGGGCGAGGACCGGGGCGAGGACTGCGGCCGCGCGAAGCATCGGGGCCATCGGCTCAGCGGTCCTTGGGGTCGATGGCGTCGCGCAGGCCGTCGCCGATGAAGTTGAAGGCCATCAGGGTCGCCACCATCACCACCGAGGGAAAGATCAGCAGCCAGGGGGCGAGGTCGCGGTCCTGGGAGCCGTTTGAAATCAGGGTGCCCAGGGAGGTCAGCGGCTCCTGCACCCCCATGCCGAGGAAGCTGAGGAAGCTCTCGGCCAGGATCACCGCCGGAATGGTCAGGGTGACGTAGACCACCACCGGCCCCAGGAGGTTGGGAACGATGTGGCGGGCGAGGATGGCCGGGGTGGTCAGCCCCGCCGCCCGCGCCGCCTCGATGAACTCCTTCTGCTTCAGCGACAGGGTCTGGCCGCGGACGATCCGGGCCATGGTCAGCCATTCCACGGCGCCGATGGCCAGGAAGATCAGGATGAAGTTACGGCCGAAGGTGACCATCAACAGGATCACGAAGAAGATGAACGGCAGGGCGTAGAGGGCGTCGACGATGCGCATCATCAGCTCGTCCACCCGGCCGCCCAGGTAGCCGGCCGTCGCCCCCCAGATCACCCCGATCACCAGGGACACGGTCGTGGCCACCACCCCGATAGCCAGGGAGACGCGCAGGCCGATCAGCAGCCGGGCCATCAGGTCGCGGCCAAGGCTGTCGGTTCCCAGGATGTGGCCGGCGACCATCGGCGCGTCCCAGACGTCGTTCTTGTTGATCTCGTCGTAGCGGTAGGGCAGCAGCCAGGGGCCGATGACGGCGGCCAGCAGCAGCACGGCCAGCAGGATCATGCTGGCCACCGCGGCGCGGTTGCGGAAGAGCCGCCGACGGGCGTCGTCCCAGAGGCTGCGGCCCCGGTCGGCGGCGACCACCATGGCCGCGGCCCCGACGCGTGATCCCACCGCGAAGTTCATGACAGCTTCACCCTAGGATCGAGCAGGGCCTGGATCACGTCGGCGACCAGGTTCAGGGCCAGGATCAGGGCGGCGTAGAGGATCACCACCCCCATCACCACCGTATAGTCCCGCTGCAGGGCGCCGGTGATGAAGCTCTTGCCCAGGCCCGGCAGGTTGAACACCTGCTCCACCACCAGGGAGCCGGTGACCAGGCCCGCGCAGGCCGGCCCCAGGTAGCTGACCAGGGGCAGGACGCCGGCGCGCAGGGCATGCCTGAAGACGATGGCGGAATTGGGCAGGCCCTTGGCCCTAGCCGTGCGCACATAGTTGGAGCGCAGGGCCTCGATCATCCCGGCCCGGGTCAGGCGCGAGATGATGGCGATCTGCGGCAGGGCCAGGGTCAGCACCGGCAAGACGAGGCTGCGCGCACCATTGGAGACGCCCCCCGTCGGCGCCCAGCCCAGCCAGGAGGCGAAGACCTGCAGCAGGATCGGGCCGGTGACGAAGGTCGGGATGCACACCCCGAGAATGGCCAGGGCCATGGTGGCGAAGTCGAAGGCCTGGTTTTGCCGCAGGGCCGCCATCACCCCCAGGAACACGCCCAGGACCGACGCCAGGGTCAGGGCGGAGAGGCCGATGGCGAGGCTGGTGGGAAAGCCCTGGCGGATGATGTCGAGGACGCTCTTGTCGGCGTATTTCAGCGACGGGCCGAAATCCCCACGCACCACCCCGCCGAGATAGGCCGCGTATTGCACCGGCAGGGGCCGGTCCATGCCGTACTTGGCCATGATGTTCTTCTCGACCTGGGGCGGCAGCTTGCGGGCGGTCTCGAAGGGATTGCCGGGGGCGGCCCGCATCATGAAGAAGGCCGCGGTGATCACCAGGAGCAGGGTGGGCACGGCCACCAGCAGACGGCGCAACAAAAAGCGGAACATAGGGTGCGTCGTCCTGGCGAGCGCGAAAGACCGGATCGAAGCGCGTCGCGGTTGCGAAACTGGCGCGGAGCCTGGATGTTGTCAAACCGCGCCGCGCGGCCGCTTGGAGCTCTTCGAAAATGCCTGATTTCCGCACTGTGACCGAGACCTTCTCGGTGGCCCCGCAGATCGCGCCGGACGACCTGGCGAAGGCCGCAAGGCTCGGCTTCGTCAAGGTGATCAACAACCGCCCCGACGACGAGGCGCCCGACCAGCCCTCCAGCGCGGTGATGGCGGCGGCGGCGCGGGCGGCGGGGCTCGAATACGCCTACATCCCCTTCCGCGGCCTGCCGGGCCCTGACTTGGTGGAGGCGATGACCGACGCGGTGGAGGCCGCCGACGGCCCGGTGCTGGCCTTCTGTCGCTCGGGCACCCGCTCGATCACCATCTGGTCCCTGGGCCAGGCCCAGGCGGGCGCCCGCAGCCGCCAGGAGCTCATCGGCCTCGGCGCGGCGGCGGGATACGATCTTTCAGGACCCCTCGGATGACCAGGACCATCGCGTTTGCGGCCCTCGCCGCCCTGCTGCTGACCGCGGCGCCCGCCGGGGCCCAGCCCGGTTCGGACCAGCAGCCGATTCCCGTCCGCTTCCATCGCGGCGGCGATTCCATCCGGCTCACCGGCGTGCTGCGCCAGAACCAGCAATGCTGCGCCTACCGTTTCGCGGCCCAGGCCGGCCAGACCCTCTATTGGCGGGAGACGGGCGCCGCCGTGCGGGTGGTGATGACCTATCCGGACGGCCATACCGACGGACCGGGCCTGCCCCAGGGGATCGCCCTGCCGCAGACCGGACCCTACGTCTTCACCGTCAGCCCCGACCTGATGGCCGACGGCGCCTTCGGCCGCTTCACCCTGTGGCTGCGGATCCCGCCGCCGGCGCGATAGCCCGGAACACCCCGAAAGGCGTGGGAGGGTGAGGGCTTACGGTGTCGAAAGCCTGTCCTCATCCTTCCGCTGCGCGCGATCGCAGAGACAGTAAGTCGCCCTACCCCCGAGCCAGCGGATTGGGAACCGCCGGCCCCACCCGGTAAAGCGTATTCCGGTCCGTGTGATGAAACGGCTCCGGCCTCCCGAAAACCTGCAGCACGGTGTCCTCGAAATAGGACCAGGTGTCGTCAGGGTTCAGCGTCACCACCAAGCGGAAGCTGTCGGTGCGGAAGGCGTGTTCCAGGAACGGCCCCGAACAGATGCCGTTCTCGGTGGACCCCCTCACGGCGGTCACCTCGAAGCTGGTCGCGTCCGCGGCGGCGTAGCCGGTGGCTAGCACCACCTGGGCGCGGGGGATGGTCAGGGAGTGGAGGATGGTCCCGGTGGCCGGTTCCCAGAGCCAGTAGCCGACCTGATCGTGATAGGTCTCCACCTCGTCAGGCTTCACAATGTGGGTGTGGTAGCGAAGACCATAGAGGACCTGGGCCCCGTTGGACTGGGGATCGATCGGCTGCAGGTCGATCGTCTCAATGTAGGTCTGCCGCCGGGGGGCGTCGATGTAGGGATTGACGTCAAGGCCCTTGGTTCCTTCCCAGACGCCGGCCAGCGCGCGGAGCGGCCCCAGGTTGGCCAGGGTGTCGACGTCGATGTCGTCGTTCTCGGTGAAGATGTCGGCGGGATAGTCGTGCATCGGGCAGGTCCGTCGATAGCTGGCCGGCAGGGGCGCCCACGGCCAAGGCTGATCGCCCCCTTTGCCGCCCGCGCCCGACGCCCGTCAAGCCGCGCCGGCCGTCAGCGCAAACGCATGATGGAATTATCGGCGGGCCAATGCCAAATGGGGGCTTCAGCGCCTGTTGCGGCGCGGTCTGTAGGATGATGTCCGTGGCGAGCGAGCATTTCGATGTGGTGATCGTGGGCGCGGGCCTGTCGGGGATCGGCGCCGCCGTCCACCTGCAGACCGACTGCCCAGGCCGCACATATGCGATCCTGGAAGGCCGCGAGGCTGTCGGCGGCACCTGGGACCTGTTCCGCTATCCCGGCATCCGCTCCGACTCCGACATGTACACCCTCGGCTATGTCTTCAAGCCGTGGACGGAGGCCAAGGCCATCGCCGACGGCCCGTCGATCCTGCGCTATGTCCGCGACACCGCCCGCGACCACGGCATCGACAGGCACATCCAGTTCGGCAGCAAGGTCACGGGCGCCAGCTGGTCCACCGAGGCCGCCGCCTGGACGGTTGAGGTCGCCGGCGCCGCCGGCGAGACCCGCACGGTGACCTGCAACTTCCTGTTCCTTTGCGGCGGCTACTACGACTACGACCAGGGCTACACGCCGGACTTCCCGGGTGCGGCGCGTTTCCAGGGCCGCATCGTCCATCCGCAGCACTGGCCGGAAAACCTCGACTACGCCGGCAAGGCCGTCGTCATCATCGGCTCGGGCGCCACCGCCGTGACCCTGGCCCCAGAGATGGCCAAGACCGCGGCCCGGGTGACCATGCTGCAGCGCTCGCCCACCTATGTGGTCTCGCGCCCGGCGGAGGACGCCTTCGCCAACAGCCTGCGCAAACACCTGCCGGCCAAGTTGGCCTACAGCCTGATCCGCTGGCGGAACGTCCTCTTCGGCATGTATTTCTTCAACTACGCCCGCAAGAAGCCCGAGGTGGTCAAGCAGCGGCTGATCGGCATGGTCCGGGATCAGCTGGGTGCGGACTATGACGTCGCCACCCACTTCACCCCCCGCTACAATCCCTGGGACCAGCGTCTGTGCCTGGTGCCGGACGCGGACCTCTTCGAGGCCATCAAGTCCGGCCGCGCCCAGGTGGTCACCGACCAGATCGAGACCTTCACCGAGACCGGGATCGCGTTGAAGTCGGGGGGCGTCCTCGACGCCGACGTCATCGTCACCGCCACCGGGCTGAACCTCAAGGCGATGAACGGCGTGGCGCTCACCGTCGACGGCGCGCCGATCGAACCCGGGAAGGTGTTCAGCTACAAGGGCATGATGTATTCCGGTGTGCCCAACCTCGCCTCCTCCTTCGGCTACACCAACGCCTCCTGGACGCTCAAGTGCGACCTGACCTGCGGCTATGTCTGCCGACTGCTGAACCACATGCGGAAGACCGGCCTTCGTCAGTGCACCCCGCGCCTCACCGAGGACCATATGGAGGAGCAGCCCTGGCTCGACTTCTCCTCCGGCTATGTCCAGCGCTCCATCGGCGCCTTCCCCAAGCAGGGAACCAAGGCGCCCTGGAAGCTGCACCAGAACTACGCCCTGGACCTGATGAACCTGCGGTATTCCTCCGTCGACGACGGGGCGATGGTGTTCTCCAATCCGATCCCGGCCCCCGCCCGCGAGCCGGTCGCCGCGTGACCTCGGCGGCGGTCCCGGCTAGAAGCCCTCACCATGTCTGACGCCCCCAAGAAAACCGGCTGGCTGTCGCGGCTGACCGAAGGCCTGTCGCGCTCATCCAAGCAGATGACCGAACAGGTCGTCTCGGTCTTCGCAAAGACGCCCCTCGACCAGGCCATGCTGGACAGCCTCGAGGAGATGCTGATCGAGGCGGACCTCGGGCCACAGGCCGCCGGCCGCATCACCGAAGCCTTCGGCAAGGCCCGTTTCGGCCGCGAGGCCAGTGAGGCCGAGGTCAAGGAGGCCCTGGCCGAGGCCGTCGCCGCCGAGCTGGTCGGCCGCCAGGGGACCTTCGACGCCCTGTCCGGCCCGCGCCCCTATGTGGTGCTGTTCGTGGGGGTCAACGGCTCCGGCAAGACCACCACCCTGGGCAAGATCGCCGCCGACCTCACCGGGCGCGGGGCCAAGGTGCTGGTGGTGGCCGGCGACACCTTCCGCGCCGCGGCGGTGGAGCAGCTGAAGATCTGGGCCGACCGGGCGGGGGCGGACTTCATCTCCCGGCCCACCGGCTCCGACGCGGCGGGCCTGGCCTTCGACGCCTGCGCCAAGGCCAGGGCCGAGGGCTACGACGTGGTGCTGATCGACACCGCCGGGCGGCTGCAGAACAAGTCGGCGCTGATGGACGAGCTTTTGAAGGTGGTCCGGGTGCTGAAGAAGGTCGATCCGGAGGCCCCGCATGAGACCCTGCTGGTGCTCGACGCCACCGTCGGCCGCAACGCCCTGGCCCAGGAGAACATCTTCGGCAACATGGCGGGGGTGACGGGGATCGTCATGACCAAGCTCGATGGCACCGCCCGCGGCGGTGTGCTGGTGCCCGTGGCCCAGGCCTCCGACGCCCCGATCAAGCTGATCGGGGTCGGCGAGGGGATCGAGGATCTGCAACCCTTTGACGCCCGCGCCTTTTCAAGGACGCTGGTCGGTCTGGCCGCGGCTTAGGGTCCTGATGGATATGCGCCGATCCCTCGACATCCCTCCCGCTTATCCCCGCGAAGGCGGGGACCCAGGTGACTGGGCGCGGGCGGATGACTATCCCCTGGATCCCCGCCTTCGCGGGGATGAGCGCAGGGGTGTTTGGCGCGGTCGCCTGGCTTCAAATCTATTGGATCACCCGTGAGCGAACCCTCAAAGCAGACCCATGCGATCGTCCGGGCCGTGGTCGACTACGGCGGCCTGGGGCTGTTCGTCCTCGCCTATTTCGCCAAGCTCCGGTTCCTCGCCGCGCCGGCCTCGGCGCTGCACTTCACCCTGGCGATCGGCGGGGCGGGTCCGCGGGACCTGACCGGCGCCACCTGGTGGCTGGTGATCGGCTCGGCCCTCAGCCTGCTGATCGGCCTCGTGGTCGAGCGGCGTCTGGCCCCAATGCCGATGATCGCCGGCGGCTTCGCCCTGGTCTTCGGGACCCTGACCCTGGTGTTCCACAATCCGGAGTTCATCAAGATCAAGCCGACGGCGTCCAACCTCGCCTTCTCCATCGCCCTCTTCGCCGGGCTCTGGCTGAAGCGCAATCCCCTGGGCTGGCTTCTGGGCGACGCCCTTCCGCTTCCGGACGAAGCCTGGCGCAAGCTGACCCTGCGCTATGCGCTGTTCTTCCTCGGCATGGCGGTGCTGAACGAGATCATCCGGCGCACCCAGTCCAACGACGTCTGGGTGCTGTTCCGCATGCCCGGCCTGATCGTCCTGGCGGTGGTGTTTTCCCTGACCCAGGTGCCTTTCATGATGAAATACCTGCACTCCGCCGAAGCGCCCCCTCCGCCGACGGAGTAGAATGTACGCGCGGGCCTGCAACGTGTACGGATAGTTCTGTCGTCAAAACGACGCACGGCCGTGATAGGGCGTGCCCCGACCATTGAGGAACAGGTGTGATGGCGAAGCTGAAGGCCAAGGCCGCCGGCAAGAAGGCCGGCAAGAAAATCGACGCCGGCAAGGCTCTGGAACGCTCTCCCAGCCACCTTCTGCACCGCGCCCTGCAACTCGCCCTCGACATCTACGCCGAGGAGACCGGCCCCGACGCGATCACCCAGCGGCAGTACGCCGTGCTCGCCGCCGTCGCCGTTCACGAGGGCCTGACCCAGACCGACCTCGTCCGCGCCACCGGCATCGACCGCTCGACCCTGGCCGACCTCGTGGCGCGGATGATCGGCAAGGGCCTCTTGGCCCGCGAACGCTCCGTGATCGACGCCCGCGCCAACACCGTCAGCCTGACCGCCTCCGGTCGCGAGGCCCTCGCCGCCGCCTCCCCCCGGGTGGCCGCCGCCGACGCGCGGATCCTCAAGCTGCTGCCGACCCGCAAGCGTGACGCCTTCCTCGACATCCTCGGCGACATGAGCCACGCCGCCGAACTCTTCGCCGAGGCCGCCGAGGCCGAGGGCGGCGCCAAGGCGAAGAAGAAAAAGGCCAAGGACAAGGCCGAGAAGGTCGCCAAGGCCCCGAAAGGCGCCAAGGCCGAGAAACCCGCCAAGGCGGGGAAGGTCGCCAAGCCAGTGAAGGCCGCCAAGCCGCCCAAGGCCGCAAAACCCGCCAAGGCCGAACCGGTCAACGGCGCCGCCAAGCCCGCGAAAACGGCCAAGGCCGCGGCGAAGGCGAAACCCGCGCCCAAGCCCAAGAAGGCCAAGAAGGCGGCGGCGACGGTCGTCGCCTAGGGACGCGTCAGGTTCAGCGGAACCGCCCGCTTCCTTCTCCTCTTCCATTCATGGGAGAGGTGGCGCGAGCGTAGCGAAGCGACGGAGAGGGCAAGTCGAGGACCGCACACTTGCCCTCTCCGACCCCTCGCGTTGCTCGGGGCCGTCGAGAGCTCTCGACCTCCCATGAATGGGAGAGGAGAAGAGTCTCGATCGCTGTTAGATCCATGCCCTGCAGGGGCGGCGTCCCCTGCGACAGCCCTTACCCTCAGACCTTGATATCCACCAGCGACCCCGGCCGCACGATCCGGTCGGGCTTGGCGGGGATGGGCACCGGCTCGGCGTGGGCGCGGAAGATCGGGGCCTGGGGCGCCGCGCGGGCGGTCTGCAGCGGCGCGGCCGGACGGGCCGCCTGCGGCGCCTCGACCTTGCCGAGGGCGGCCTGGAAGAAGGCCCGCTGGGCCGCCGCCCGCGCCTCGCTCACCGGCCGCGGCTGGGCGGTCCCTGGTGTCGAGCCGATGATGGGCGGTATGGCCAAGGCGGGTTTTCCGGGCAAAGCGATCACCCATCAGCCTTGAAGATTATGGTTAATCGATGGTTAAGGCCGCCGCGCCTTCTCGATCAGGGTTTCGGCGTCGTCGGCGGTCATGGGCCCGGTGTGCTTGGCGAGGATGCGCCCGTCCGGCCCGACCAGGAAAGTCTCCGGCACCCCGGAAATGCCGAAGTCGACCCCGGCGCGGCCGTCGGCGTCCACCAGGGTCTCCGCGAACGGGTCCCCCAGCCGGACCAGCATGCCGCGGGTGTTGTCGGGCCTGTCCTTGTAGGCGACGCCGATGATCCGCACCCCCTCGGCCTTGAGACCCATCAGGGCCGGATGTTCTTCGGCGCAGGGCGCGCACCAGGAGGCGAAGAAGTTGACCAGGGTCGCCGGGGTCGCGTCCGTCCGCAATCGCCGCGGGCCGCCGCCTTCAAGGGCGTTCAGGGTCAGGTCGGGCAATGGCTGGCCGACCAGGGCCGATGGATTGACGTGCGGGTCGTGGTGCAGGGCGTAGCCGGCGAACAGGACGGCCAGCAGACCCAGCACCACCAGGGGCAGGGCGGCGAGCCAGCGCGTCATTCAGTCGTCCCGGACTGAGGCTCCGCGCTCGGGGCCGGATCGGGCTTGGGCGTGCGGGCCACGGGCGCGGCGGCCTCAGCCTGGGCCGCCTCCCGGGCTTCCACCTCGCGCCGCCACCGGCGCGCCCGGGCCAGGGTGTCGGCGACCATGCCGCCGATGACGATGGCGGTGAGCCCGTAGGCCGGCCAGACGTAGGCGGCGTATTTGCCGGCGTCGAAATCCAACATCTTCCTTACCCCGCAGCTCGAAGCGCCAGCGCCCCGGCCCGCCGCCGCCAGACCTCCGCCCGGATGCGCACCAGCCAGAGCGCCCCGAAGGCGGCCATGTAGCACAGGCCGAGCAGCAGCAGGGGGGCCAGGTAGGCCGGCGGCATGGACGGGCCGTCCTTGCGGAACACCGAGGCGCCCTGATGCAGCGTGTTCCACCAGTTCACCGAGAAATGCACGATCGGCAGGTTGACCACCCCCACCAGGGCCAGGATGGCGCAGGCCCGGGCCGCGCGGGTCTCGTCGTCGATGGCCGCCTGCAGGGCCATGTAGCCGAGGTAGAACAGGAACAGCACCAGCACCGAGGTCAGGCGCGCGTCCCACACCCACCAAGTCCCCCACATGGGCCGGCCCCAGAGCGAGCCGGTGATCAGGGCCAGGAAGGTGAAGGCGGCGCCCAGGGGGGCGGCGGCGCGGGCCGCGGCGTCGGCCAGGGCGGTGCGGAAGATCAGCCCCATCAGGCTCGCCCCGCCCAGGCAGGCGTAGCAGAACATGCTCATCCAGGCCGCCGGCACATGGATGAACATGATGTGCACCGTATAGCCCTGCTGGTAGTCCGGCGGGGCGGCGAAGCCGAGATAGAGGCCCGCGGCGCCGCAGACGGCGGCGATCACGCCGAGGCTCGGCGCGGCCCAGCGGGAAAAGGCCATGAAGCGCAGGGGGTTGGTCAGGGCGGCGATCATTCAGGCCTCACGATAGCGCATTGCGGCAGGCCGCGGCCATGGCGAAGGGCCCCAGGCCCACGGCCGCCAGACTGTAGGCGGTAAGCAACATCAGGCCGGTCCTCCAATCCAGTCCGCCGGCGTAGGCCTCGATGGCCCCGGCGCCGAACACAACTGGGGGGACAAACAGCGGAAGAACAATGACCGCGATCAAAACCCCGCCGCGGCGGCTGCCCAGGCTGAGCGCCGCGCCGATGCCGCCGCAGAAGGAAAATCCCAGGCCGCCGATCAGGGCCGTCAGGATGACCAGCGGCGCCAGCCGCACTTCCGCCCCCAGGGAGATGGCCACCACGGGCGCCAGCAGGGCGAGGGGCGCGCCGGTGGTGATCCACTGGGCCGCGCACTTGACGAAGGCCGCGACCTCAAGCGGGGCCGGACCCAGGGCGAGGAGATCCAGGGCGCCGTCCTCGTAGTCGCGCTCGAACAGCCGCTCCAGGGAAAGCAGCGACGCCACGGCCAGGGCCAGCCAGGCCACGCCCGGCGCCACCACCGCCAGCCTTGCAGGCTCCGAGCCCGACGCCAGGGGCAGGAGGGTGGCCATGGACAGGTAGAAGGCCAGGGCCAGCAGCGGCCCGCCGCCCCGGCCCCAGTTCAGCGCCAGCTCCCGCCGCAGCAGCACCCCGAAGCCGGTCACGCGGCGATCTCGACGACGCGGGCGGCGATCGGCAGGGGATCGTGCACGGCGGCGATGATCATACCGCCCCCGGCCAGGTGCTCGGCCATGATCGCACCGAACCCGGTGCGCCGGTCGGCGTCCAGGGGCGCGAGGGGCTCGTCGAGGAGCCAGATGGCGCGCGGTGCGGCCAACAGCCGCGCCAGGGCCACCCGGCGCCGCTGGCCCGCCGAAAGCTTGCGCACCTCCAGGTCCTTCAGCCGCCCAAGGTCGAGGCGCGCGCACGCCGCCTCGGCCCGGGCCGCGTCGCCGCCGGTCCAGCGGGCCTGGAACATCAGTTCGTCCCAGGCCGTCCGGCCGGGCTTGAGTCCGTCGTGGTGGCCGAGCAGGTGAATCTGCAGTCCCCGCACCTCGTCCGCGTCGGCGGGGCCGTCGTCGCCAGCGAAGCTGATCTTGCCCGCATGCGGCCGGATGAACCCGGCGATGGCGCGCAGGAGGCTGGTCTTGCCGGCGCCGTTTCGCCCGATCAGGGCGATGGCCTCCCCGGCCCGCGCCTCCAGCGCGAAGCCGGAAAACAGCAGGCGGTCGCCTCGGGCGATGGCCAAGTCGGTGACGGTCAGGGCGTTGATCACGGGCGGCTGGATAGCAGGGCGCGCCGGGCGCCGTCTTTGAGCCATGCCAATTGTTGGCGGCCGGCGGCGCACTTGGCCCAATCACCCCGCTCCGCATGGACGGCGCAACCAGTGGGGGCTATGACACGGCCGGCCGTGCGGGTCCAACGCCGCGCAGGGACGGACGCTGTGTGTCCGCCTCGAGCGCGCGATCCCGTCACCGATTTTCGGGCGGCCTCAAACAGAGAGAAAGGTTCCTTTCCATGCCGTCGAACGACAGCTTGAACACCCGCCGCGATCTGACGGTGGGCGGCAAGACCTATGCTTATTACAGCCTGCCGGCCGCCGAGGAAGCCGGTCTTTCCGGCGTGTCCCGCCTTCCCGCCTCCATGAAGGTGCTGCTGGAGAACCTGCTGCGCAACG
>PLSW01000248.1 GCA_003165275.1 Caulobacteraceae bacterium | reverse complement strand
CATCAGGGGGTGCTTGGGAGTTACCGAATTCCCCCGATCGGAACCCGCCGCTAGGCGATCAGCCCCAACTCCCGCGCCCTTGAGACGGCGCTGGTGCGGCGGGGGGCTTCGAGCTTCTGGTAGAGGTTGCTGGCGTGGGTCTTGACGGTGTCGGGGGACACCTTGAGGCGGCGGGCGATCTCCTTGTTGGAGCCGCCGGCGGCCAGCAGCGCCAGCACCTGGTATTCCCGGGGGGTGATGCCAAGAGCGGCCAGGGCCTGGGCGTTGGGCTCGAACGGCCCGGACGCGACATGGGGCCGGAACGCCCGCGCGCCCACCCAGACCCCGAGCCCGAGGAAGGCGGCGGCGATCAGGGCCACATAGATCTGGCCCGTGTGGACCCTGGCCCAGGTCAGGTACTCCAGCCATTGCAGGGCGATCGCGGCCAGGGCCAGCAGCACCCCGTAGATCAGCACGGTCCGCAGCATGGCCGAAAGACTAGGCGGCGAGGCCCAGCCGCGCCAGTCCCCTGCGTCCGGCCCCCGCGTCCGGCCGGACCGGCGGCTAGAGGGCCTTGCCCATCCGCACCAGGGGGACGGGAACGCCGCCGCGGTCGTCGAGGATCGGCTCGATCACCCCATAGCCGCAGCTTTCATAGAGGGGCTGGCCGGACAGGGTGCCGGCGAGTTCGACCCGGGTGAAGCCCTCGGCCCGGGCGGCGGCCTCGCACAGGGAGAGGATCAGCCGGCCCACCCCCCGGCGGGCGAAGGCCGGGCTGGTGTACATGGCCCGCACCCGGGCCGCGTCCACCCGGGGATCGAGCAGTGCGGCGTCGCGGCCCGGGGAATGATCGCCGCCATAGAGGGTGGCGCGCCGGCTCCAGCCGCCGCAGCCGGCGATCTCGCCGCCGCACTCGACGATGAAATAGGTGGCGTCGGCGATGAGCTGGCGATCGATGCCCATGATCATCCGGCTGGCGGCGATCTGCTCCGCGCTGAGAAAGCCCTTCTGCAGTTCGCCGATGGCCGTGTCCATGAGGGCGGCGAGGCGGGGGGCGTCGGCGCTCATGGCCAGGCGGTGGCTGAAGGGCGGGCTGGCGGCTTGGCTAGGCGTCATTGTGGGGGCTCCGACCGGTCCGGGGTCGCGACGACCGGCAGGCTAGCCGATGCGGCGTTTGGCGGCGACGCCTGCCGAAAAGGGCGGCGTCCGCGGACCGAATATCACCGCGATCGGATCGATTCGCCCATTCCTTAGCCAGGGGCGACGCTGAATGTGCGGATTCGGCGCAGACGGTGGGCATTGTTTACTTTTGGGGAACCAAAAAATCCAAGCCGGTTGCCGCCGCCGAACCCAAAGACCAGGCTCTCTTCTGCGGTAGAATTAGAAAAGGTCGGGGCTTCGTGAGTTCTAAACTCGCGCTATGCGTGATTTTGGCTAACGATTCATATTTTGAAAATCAATTATCGGACCGTTCGAGACTAGTGCTAGCTCGGAACGGCTCGATAGTTGGCGAGCCGAAGACTTTCAACCGCGCATAACGAGATGTGAAACGTCCGGCGCAGGCCAATGGTCATCAAACAACGGGGGATTAAATGAAATCCGTACTTCTAGGCACGAGCATGCTGGCCCTGGCCACCGCGCTCGCAACACCAGTCTTCGCAGCCGACGCCAATAGCGGCGGCGAAGTTATCGTCACCGGCACCCGCACGACCGGCATGAAAGCCGCCGACAGCGCCGCGCCCATTGAGATCGTCGGCGCCGCGGCGCTGAGGAACTCGCCGCAGCCCGACCTGATCCAGGCCCTGGCCACCAATCTGCCGTCCTTCAACGCGCAGGGCTACGGCGCCGACGCCCAGGCCCTGACCCTCTCGGCCGCCCTGCGCGGTATCAGCCCCAACGACACCCTGGTGCTGGTGGACGGCAAGCGCCGCCACACCACCGCCAACCTGGGCGTCGACGGCGGCAGCCCCTATTCGGGTTCGGCCACCACCGACCTCAGCTTCATTCCGGTCTCGGCCATCGACCACATCGAAGTGCTGCAGGACGGCGCCTCGGCCCAGTACGGGTCCGACGCCATCGCCGGGGTCGTCAACATCATCCTGAAGGACGCCAACCACGGCGGCTCCGCATCGGCCACCGCCGGCGAGTTCTATGAAAGCGACGGCAAGACCGGCGCGATCTCGCTGAACAAGGGCATCGCCCTGGGCGACGCCGGCTTCCTGAACATCACCGCCGAGGAGCGCTACCACGAGCATACTCAGCAGGGCACCTATGACCGGCGCGTCTCGACGGTCAGCGGCGCGCCGCTGCCGGGCCTGACCCCGCCGAACTCGACGGGCGAGCTGTCGGCCGATGGATATCCGAAGGAAAACAAGATCTTCGGCGATCCGGCCTACAATATCTACAACTTCATGTACAACGCCGGCTATGACCTCGGCGGCGGCGTCGAAGCCTACGCCTTCGGCAGCTACGGCCACCGGGAAGCCAACTCCTTCGAAAACTACCGGGTGCCGAACAAGGTGTCCGGCTGCGAGCTCGCCCTCTGCGGGACCCCGGGCGCCGGAACCAAGGTCTACCCGTACCCGTCGGGCTTCTCCCCCTCCGAAGCGATCACCGAGGACGACTATTCGCTGACCGAAGGCGTCAAGGGCGATCTCGCGGGCTGGAAGTGGGACCTGTCGACCACCTACGGCAAGGACACCGACAAGGTCTATACGGACAACTCCGCCAACGCCTCGCTGTATCCGGTGATCCAGGCGGGGCAATCGACCCCCTACCTGCCGCCGCTGCAGAACTATTATGACGGCACGTTCGCCAACAGCGAATGGACGACCAATGTCGACGTCGACAAGGCCTTCCCCGTCGGTCTGGCCTCGCCGCTGAACGTCGGCTTCGGCGCGGAGTACCGCAAGAACACCTTCAGCCTCAGCGCTGGGGAGCCCTCGTCCTATTACGGCGGCGGCGCCCAGTCGTTCACCGGGTACGACCCGACCAACGCCGGCAGCCACTCCCGCGATTCCTACGCGGGCTACGTCGACCTGGCGGTGGATCCGATCACCGGCCTGCACCTCGACCTCGCCGGCCGCTATTCGCACTTCAGCGACTTCGGCGGCGACACCGTGGGCAAGTTCACCGGCCGCTACGACTTCAACCCGGCCTTCGCCATCCGCGGCACGGTCAGCACCGGCTTCCGGGCGCCGACCCTGGCGGAAGAATACTATTCCGGCACCAACGTCTCGCCGTCCTCCGCCGAGGTGCAGCTGCCGCCGAACTCCGCCGCCGCCGTGGCCGCGGGCTTCGGGCCGCTGAAGCCTGAAAAGTCCACCAACTACAGCATCGGCTTCGTCGCCCACCCGATCGACAAGATGCAGATCACCCTGGACGCCTACCAGATCGACATCACCGACCGGATCGTCACCACCGGCTTCCTCTACGGCTCGGTTCTCAGCGGCGGCACCAACTACGTGATCTCCCAGGCCGTGCTGAACGCCATCGCCCTGCACGGCAACACCCTGGACACCGGCATCTCCTACGCCGGGATCGCGCTGTTCACCAACGCGGTGGACACCCGCACCCAGGGGGTCGAGGCGACCTTGAACTACGCCTCGGACTTCGGCGACCTGGGCCACGTGGATTGGAACGCGGGCTTCAACTACAATGAAAACAAGGTCACCAAGGAGCACCCGCTGCCGGCGGTGGACGCTTCGGCCTTTCCGGGCATCCAGTCGCAGACCACGCTGCTCAGCCCCAGCGCCATCTCGGCCCTGACCACGGCGACGCCGAAGGAAAAACTGATCCTCGGCGCCGACTGGAGCCTGGGACAGTTCAGCGTGACCCTGCGCGAGACAGTCTACGGACCGACCTCCGAGCTGTCGGTGGTCTCCAACACCACCTACGACCTGAAGATCCCCACCACCGGCATCACCGACCTCGACGTGGGCTACAAGATCGTCAAGGGCCTGAAGCTGGATGTGGGGGCGCAGAACCTCTTCAACACCAAGCCGCCGATCACCCCGAACAACGCCGCCGGCCGTCCGGAAAGCGGCAGCAACGTCTACGGGGTGCCGCTGACCTTCTCGCCCTGGGGTATCAACGGCGGCTACTACTACGGCCGTCTGACCTACACCTTCTGACGCCCCCGGAGGCGGTCGCCGGTCGGCGGCCGCCTTCCAAGGCGCAAGACCTCGCGATGGGGAGCCGGAACGCAGATGCGTTCCGGCTTTTCATTTTTTTGCAGGGCGCCCGCACGGGGGGTATGCATCGGTATCGGGATCAAGAGCGTGGGATTGCGGCAGACATGGTCAAGACGTCACCGTCGCCGCTGATGGTCGCCATCGAGGCCGCGGCCGCTCGGCTGGCGGAGGATCCCGCCGGCGCGGGCCAGGCGGCGGCGGCGATCCTGGCGCGGGCGCCGGAGGATCCCCGCGCCCTGCTGATCGCCGCCTCTTCACGCCGCCGTCTGGGGGACCCCCGCGGCGCCCTGGCCATCCTGAGGCCCCTCGCCGCCCGCTTTCCGGGCGCCGCCCACACCCAGTACGAGCTGGGCGCAAGCCTCGCCGATCTGGGCGAGGGGGCGGCGGCGGCCGCGGCCCTGCGCCGGGCCACGGCCCTCAACCGCGACCTCGCCGAAGCCTGGCGCGCCCTGGGGGACCTGCTCTTTGCCCAGGGGGAAGCCCGCGGCGCCGACGCCGCCTTCGCCGAACACGCCCGGTCCCTGATCACGGACCCGGCGCTGCGGCCGGCGGCCGAGGCGGTCTATGCGGGACGGCTGGGCGAGGCCGAGTCGATGCTGCGCGGGCAGGTCAACCGCCGTCCTAACGACGTCGCCCCGCTGCAGATGCTGGCTTCGGTGTTCAACCGCCAGGGCCGCCACGCCGACGCCGAGGTGCTGCTGGCGCGCTGCCTGGAACTGGAGCCCGGCGACGATGGCGTGCGCTACCGTCTCGCCGAGGCCCTGTTCCAACAGCAGAAGGCGGCGCCGGCGATCGCCCATGTCGAGCGGCTCCTGGAGACGACGCCGAAGGATCCGGCCTATCGCAATCTCCTGGCCGCCTGCCTGGGGCTGATCGGCGACGACGTCCGGCTGGGGACGATCTACGAGGGGCTGCTCGCCGACTATCCAGACCAGCCCAAGGTCTGGCTGAACTATGCCCACGCCCTGCGCGCTGTCGGGCGGCGGGACGAGGCCATCGCCGCCTTCCGCCGCTGCATCGCCCTCGATCCCGACATGGGCGACGCCTACTGGGGCCTCGCCAACCTCAAGGTGGCGGTGTTCAGCGCGGCCGACGTCGCCGCCATGGCCGCGGCCCTGGCGCGACCGAACCTGGCCGCGGACGACCGGCTGCACCTGTGCTATGCCCTCGGCAAGGCGCTGGAGGACGCCGGCGACGACGCCGGCGCCTTCGACCGCTACGCCGCCGGCGCAAGGCTTCGCCGGGCGGAGGGCGGCTATGACGCGGACGAGACCACGGGGCGGATGCGGCGATCGAAGGCCCTCTTTACCCGCGAGTTCTTTGAGGCCCGGCGGGAGGCCGGATCAGGCTCGACGGCGCCGATCTTCATCGTCGGCCTGCCTCGCGCCGGCTCGACCCTGATCGAGCAGATCCTCGCCAGCCATTCCGACGTCGAGGGCACCATGGAGCTGCCCGACATCGGCCTGATCGCCCGGCGGCTTGGAATGGACTATCCCGAGGCCCTGGCGGGGCTGGACGCGGCCGCCATGGGCGCCCTGGGCGAGGACTACCTGGCGACCACCGCCGTTCACCGCAAGCTCGGCCGGCCCAAGTTCATCGACAAGATGCCGAACAACTTCCAGCACATCGGCCTGATCCGGCTGATCCTGCCGAACGCCCGCGTCATCGACGCCCGCCGCCATCCCATGGCCAGCGGATTTTCGGCGTTCAAACAGCATTTCGCCCAGGGGCAGTCCTTCTCCTACGACCTGACCGATCTGGGCCGCTACTACCGCGACTATGTCGAGCTGATGGAGCATTTCGACGCGGTCCTGCCCGGCCGGATCCACCGGGTGATCTACGAGGACATGGTCGACGACACCGAAGCCGAGGTGCGCCGGCTGCTGGACTATTGCGGCCTGCCCTTCGAAGCGGCCTGCCTGCGATTCTACGAAAACAACCGGGCGGTGCGGACGGTGAGTTCGGAACAGGTGCGCCGGCCGATCTTCCGGGAGGGACTGGACCAGTGGCGCCGGTTCGAGGACCAGCTTGCGCCGCTCAAGGCGGCCCTGGGCCCGAGCCTGGGCGGCTGGCGCGACCGCTGAACCCTGGACGGGTGGCGCGCGGATCGCCGACGCTAAGCCGCGCGATGGCGCAAGGACGATTTTCGCCGCGTGCGAATTTTTCTGAAAACGATCATTCGCACGGCTGAATTTCACGAATACTGCCCAGGTGATAGGCAACATTCCTCCGAATATCCATGCTATCGCAATGCAACACTGAAACATAAAGGGATGACACCGAGTCATCAAACATAAGCGTTGAGCTTATCCAGCGCTGGGCAGTTGATAGTCACGCTCGACTGGCTAAGAGCGCTCAAAATATGTGTATCAACAACTGCAAATTTATTGACGCATTCGGACAAATGGGATGGATTGGGATGCGTAGCGTCTGGGCGACCCCGCCGGCGGCGCATCTTGCACTTCTTTCAGAAAGGACCAGACCAAGGCATGGCCCGCGTTTGGCGCACGCCGATGTTCAGGCGGCGCTCGTAACCCCGCTTTCCCAACCCTGAAAAATCCTTTCGCGGCCGCATTCGGGCCGGCGCCATCACTTTCCAGCAAGGCCCTTCGACTTGTCATTCTTTGGTTCGCTGCTTCAGTCCTATCCCCTGCCGGTCCTGGTCGGCCTGGCCTGCATCCTCGGCGTCTCCGGCCTGATGAGCGGGTTGTCCGGATTCGGATTTTCGGCCATCGGCGCCCTCAGCCTGTGGCTCCTGCCGCCCAAGCTGGGCGTGCCGCTGCTGATGAGCCTCTCGACCGCCAACCAGTTCATGTCCCTCGGCCAGCTCAAGCAGGATCTTCGCCCGATCAAGGAATGGTGGCCGGACGGCCCGGCGCCCTATCTGCTCGGCGGCGTCCTCGGGGTCCCGGTGGGCCTGGCGATCCTGCACAGCCTGCCGACCAAGGTGCTGATGGTGGTGTTCGGCGGCTTCCTGCTCGGCTACGCGGCCTATTCCCTGTTCAAGCCCGACGGCCTGCACATCAAGACCAAGGAGCCGCCGTTCTTTTCCGGGGTGATCGGCTTCTTCGGCGGCCTGATCGGCGGCTTCACCGCCTTCCCCGGCGCCCCCGTGGTGGTGTGGGCGGGGCTGCGGCAACTGCCCAAGCACGAGGGCCGCTCCATCGTGCAGCCGTTCATCCTGGGGATGCAGATCGTCTCGCTCACCCTGCTGGCGGTGCAGCATCCGGAGACCTTCAGCCCCACCTACTGGATGCTGCTGGCGATCATGATCCCGGTCGTGCTGCCCGGCACCCTGCTGGGCGTGAAACTCTACCGCGGCATTTCGGACATCAACTTCCGGAAGGTCACCTTCCTGTTGCTGGGGGTGTCCGGACTGGGACTGCTGGCCAAGGCGCTGTGAATGGCGCGCGCGGCCTGCCGCCAACGCTTCAGCGGCGAGGGAATTGCGCCCAATGGGCGATTAAGTCCTCGCCGATGCTGACGAACACGACGAATTTCTAGCCCAATGGGCGAAAATTGACCAAGCTGGACAAAACACTGGAGGACGGCGATGCCCGATCGGCTGATGAATGATGAAGCCCAGGACGACCTCTTAAGCCGCGGCTATTCCCGCCGGCAGCTCGCCCGGATCGCCTCGGTGTTCAGCCTGGGGGCCGTGGCCGCCGCCAGCGTCGGCCGCCCGGCCTGGGCCTCGGCCGGCACCCCCGACGCCGCCCCCTCCGCCAAGGTGCGCATCGGCGCCAACGAATGCTGGACCGGCCCGATGGCGCCGGGCGCGGCCGCGGCCGCCGGCATCATCGCCAGCGGCAACCGCTATTCTCCGCACGACGAACGCGGCGACTTCATCCGCACGGTGATGCAGGTCGAGGGCGTGCCCTATGACCATGTGGCGCCCTGGCCCGGCTCGTCGGACCCCCTGTCGCGCTCGGTGGTCACCTTCACATCCCCGACCCGGGGCCTGGTCACCGCCGACCCCACCTTCGAACTGGCCGGCCGCACCGCGGAATGGCTGAAGGTTCCGGTCAAGCGCGTGCCGCTGAAGCCGGACCTGAGCCACGACGTCAAGGCCATGCTGGCCGCCGACCCCAACGCCGGCCTCTACTACATCTGCACACCGAACAACCCCACCGGCACCATCACCCCGGTGGCGGACATCGAATGGCTGGTGGCCAACAAGCCCGCCGGTTCCATCGTGCTGATCGACGAGGCCTATACCCACTTCGCCGGGGTGCCGACCTGTTCCTACATGGCCACCGCCGGCAAGGACGTGGTGGTGATGCGCACCTTCTCGAAGATCTTCGGCATGGCCGGGATGCGCATGGGCTACATCATGGCCCGGCCGGACCTGATCGGCCGGATGATGCGCTATGACGGCGGCATGCAGTCGGGCGCCCTGCCCCTGCCCTCCCTCGCCTGCGCCACCGCCAGCCTCACCGCCGCCGACCTGATCGCCGAGCGCCGCCATCAGATGCGCGAAGCCCGCGGCATGACCATCGAGCACGTCAGGAAGCGGGGCCTGACGGTCCTGCCGACGGACGCGAACATGATCATGATCGACTGGAAGTCCAAGCCCGCCCACGAGATGCAGGCCGCCTTCCGCGGCCAGAGCGTGGAAATCGGGCGCTCCTGGCCAATCTGGCCCACGGTCTCCCGGGTGACCGTCGGCTCCATGGACGACATGACCGCCTTCTGCGGCGCCCTGGACAAGGTCTGGACCGCTTAGGGGAAGATTGGTTATCGGCGAACAAAATCCGTCACCCCGGGACAAGCGCGGGGTGACGGGATGGGGGCGGCGCGGATTCCCCGAACACGGTCGAGCATCCGGACAGCAAAACGCCCCCCGTCCGGTCTGGAAAGGGGGCGTTTCATTTCGCCGCCTCAGTCACCGCGCCTAGCGGCGCGTTGACTTTACATTGATCCACCCAACCCCTCGTCGTCCCGGCCGGAGCGCCCTTGCGCGGAGAGCCGGGATGACGCGAAGAGGCGACGGCGATTCCCGCTAGTCCCAGCCTGCTCTAGCGGCGCGCCGCCTCCAGGATGTTCGATCCCCCCGCGTAGGTCGTCGCCGGCCGGTTCATCTGCGAGCGCAGGGCGGCGATGCGCGAGAGGTTGGAGTCCATCCGGCAGAACTGCAGGTTGACGGTGACGATCGAGCGGCCCTCCACGGCGGGGAAGGCGCAGGCCCGGTCGGCCAGACGGGCCCAGCTCGCCTGATCCTCGACCAGCACCCGCCGCGCGCCGTCGTCGGCCGCCAGGGCCAAGACCTGGTTCAGGGTCGACTGCAGCTTCAGGCCCTCGAAGACGATCTCCTGGGTGTTGCACTGGACCAGGTCGTCGGGGCGGGAGCGATTGGCCACGCACCGGGCCAGCCATTCGCTGCGGGACGCGTCGAGTCGTCCGGCGGCGGTTTCCGCCAGGCCCAGGGTGAAGGCGCCGGCGGCGTTGGCGCTGGCGGCGTCGGCGGCGAAGTTACGATCCCGGTCGACCCACCGCAGCAGCTCGCGCGCCCGGACATTGCCGCCCGCAGCCAGGCCGTGCAGGATTTCCCGGGTCTTATGCGCGTCCTGCGGCACCCCCTGGCCGGCGGCGTAGAGCATGGCCAGGTCGATGGCCGCGGCGGGGACGTGATGCTCGGCGGCGACGGCGAACCAGTGGGCGGCCTGGGCCGGATCGCGCTCGACGCCCTTGGCGTACTGGTAGTCGAGGCCAAGGTTCAGAGCGGCGAGGCCCCCCCCTTGTTCGGCGGCCTGGCGGTAGAGGCCGGCGGCCAGGGCGTCGTCGCGCTCGACGCCGGCGCCCATGTTGTAGGCCACGCCCAGCCGGTATCGGGCCTCGGCGTCGCCTTGGGCCGCGGCCTGGGCGAAGAGGGCGGCCGCGCCATGGCGGTCCTGGGCGACGCCCTCGCCGTCCCAAAGCTGGACGGCCAGTTCGCGCGCCGCCGTCGCGTCGCCCTGATCGGCGGCCTTGCGATACCAGGCCGCGGCCTGGGCCGGATCGGCGGGAACGGCCGTGCCGCTGCGGTAGAAGGCGCCCATTTCACGCTGGGCCGGGGCGAGGCCCTGGTCCGCCGCCTTGCGATCCCAGGACATGGCCCGGGGATGGTCGGCGGAAACCCCGAGGCCCAGGCGGAAGATTTCGCCAAGGCCGAACTGCGCGCCGGCGTCGCCGGCGTCGGCGGCCTTTTCGTACCAGCCACGGGCCTGGCCGTAGTCCTGGTCGACGCCGCGGCCGTCGCGATAGGCGTCGGCGAGGCCGCGCTCGGCGACCCCGTCGCCCTGGGCGGCGGCTCTGCGCCACCAACCGATGGCGGCGCCCTCGTTCTTGTCGACCCCGTCGCCCTTGGCGTAGGCCAGGGCCATGGCGTCCTGGGCCTGGACCACCCCCTGGTCGGCGGCGCGCTCGCGCCACAGGATGGCGCGGCGGGCGTCCTTTGCGACGCCGGCGCCCCGCGCATAGGCGTCGGCGAGCTGGGCCTGGGCCCGGGCGTCGCCGGTCTCGGCGGCGGCCGTGATGCTGTCGATCGGCGAGGGGGCGGCCGCGACGTGGCGCGAGCCATGGGCGGCGGCCGAACCGGCCGCGCCCAGGCCGGCGACGCCGAAGATCAGGGCCACGACAGCGGACTTCGAGACGAGGCGGAACATCGGCGCCGTTTCCCCCGGGTTTATAGTTGTCAGTTCCATCGACTACCTCGCACGACTGATCAAAACTGGAACGCCGTTTCACCGATCCAGCGAATTGGCCCTCGGCTCAGCAAGATCGGGGCCGTCCGCTATTGGATCGTCTCGGCACGGGGACCGGGCCGCAGGTCCGATCGCCCCGGCGAAAAGATGTGAACACCGCCCGAGCCCCCGTGGCGGCTCGGGCGCGGCCGTGGTTTGCTGAGGCCGTCCTTACTCTGCCCTTGAGCCGCGCCCATGATCCTGATCGGACAGTATGACTCCCCCTTCGTGCGCCGGGTGGCGATCGCCCTGACCCTCTACGAGCTGCCGTTTCGTCACGAGCCCTGGTCGGGCTTCGGCGACACCGACAAGATCGCCCAGTACAATCCCCTGCGCCGGGTGCCGACCCTGGTCATGGACGACGGGGGGGTGATCACCGACAGCGCCGCCATCCTGGAGGTGCTGGACGACCTGGTCGGCCCCGAACGCGCGATGATGGCCCGCACCGGGCCGGACCGTCGGGAGGGATTGCGGGTCTGCGCCCTCGCCGCCGGGACCGCCGACAAGGGCGTCAGCCTGCTCTACGAGCGGGCCCTGCGGGAAGACGCGTTTCCGTTCTGGGTGGAGCGGTGCACGGTCCAGATCAACGACACCCTGGCCCAGCTGAACGCCGACCGGGCGGCGCGCCGCGACGACTGGTGGTTCGGGACGCGGATCGGCCACGCCGACATCGTCCTGGGCGCGATGCTGCGCTTCCTGCGCGAGGCCCTCCCCGGCGTCTTCGACCTGGACGGCCGTGGGGCCCTGGCCGCCCATGCGGCCCGCTGCGAGGCCCTGCCGGTGTTCCAGGCGATCTCGCAGCCATTCGTGCTGACGCCGGCCAAGGCATAGGGGCCGCCCCCGTCACCCCGGCGGGTGGGCCGCCTTCCAGTCCATGGCCTTGCGCACCCGGTGCTCGACGCTGGGGTGGTCGTAGAAGAGGAACTCCTCCAGGTTGGAGGGGGACGAGGCGCGGTATTCGATCGTCTGCACCAGGGCCTTGGCCAGGCCGTCGGGCTCGTTCGCCACCCGCAGGGAGAAGCTGTCGGCGTCGGCCTCGATCCAGCGGGTGAGGGTCGAGGTCACCGGCGTGCCCACCAGCCCCAGTGTGGCGATCACCGCCATCAGCACCGGCAGGCCGGCGGGATCGCCGATGCCGGCGACCCTGGCGCCCAGCAGCCGCGCGGCGGGGGCGAACAACAGGTGGGTCAGGCCGAAGGCGACGATGGCCAGCAGGGCGAAGGGGCCGGCGAGGATCAGCGGGCCCTGGCGATAGTGGCCCATCTCATGGCCCACCACCCCGCGCACCTCGGCGAGATCCGCGCCCTTCTTGAACATCACGTCGCTCATCGCCACCCGGGCCGAGCCGAACAGGCCCGAGACATTGGCGGTATAGCGGTTGGACTGGCGCGAGCCGTCGAAGATGAAGATCTTGTCCGACGGCACATCGGCCTTCTTGGCCAAGGCGACGACGGCGTCGCGCATCGGCCCCGGGGGCGCCGGGGTGTAGTGGTTGAAGATCGGCTCGATATAGATCGGCGCCAGCACCAGGGCCGCCAGGATGAACACCGCAGCCACCCCGCCCGCCCAGGCCCACCACCAGCGCGGCGAGCGCCGGATCACCGCATAGATCACCGCCAGGAACAGGCTGGTGACCACGACGGAGATGGCGAGGCCGATGGTCTGTTCGGTGAGCCAGCCGGAAAAGGCCTGGCTGGTCAGGCCATAGGCCTTTTCCCGCCACCAATGGGCGTAGACCTCCCAGGGCAGCTCCAGCACCGCATCAAGGAGGATGTAGAGGCCGCTGATCAGCAGGCTGACCAGGATCGGCCGCGGCTTGCGCCGTTGCAGCCCGGCCTCGGTGCGGGCCAGAACGCCGGAGCGGATGATCACCAAGGCGGCGACCACGCTCACCAGCCACGACCACAGCAGCAGCCAGTGGCCGCCCTGGGTGTAGGCCGTCGCCCTGGCGTGGGCGGCGGGGGAGAGGGTGGCCAGGTAGGCGGCGGTGGCCGCGGCGGGATCGAAGGGCGGCATGGGGGGCGTCCTTGGGGGCGGCGGCGATTGCGGGGGCGAGCTTACCGGCGGGGGTGTGGGGGCGGCAAGGGAGCCGGCCTAGTCGCCCAATTCGCGGCGCACCCGCGCCAGGACCTGCGATTCGACGAGCAGGCCCTGCCGCTCGTAGCGTCGGCGGGCCCTGCTGAACCGCACGACAACGGCGTGCCTGGCGCTGCCGGCCTTGGCGCGGCGGGTGACCAGCGCCTCCCCCGTCGGCAGGAATTCCAGGTCGTCGAGGCCGACGCAGCGCAGGCAGGCGGGGCCGGCGTTCTCCATCATCAGCAGATCGCCGGTTTCCCCGCATCGATGGCAGGTCCAGGCGTCGTTCAAGGGAACGACCACCACCAGTTCCGGCGCGGCGCTGGCCTTCTGAGCCAGGCGCTCGCGCTTGGCTTCGGAGAGCGCGGGGGAAACCCAGTGGGTGCAATAGAGCCGCTCGGCCGCCGGGTCTCCGCTCTGGCTGAAACGCAGGGCCTGTCGCTCCGTTGATCGCGCCAGATAGTCGGTTTCGCTGGCCACCAGGCCCCGCGCCGCCGCCCAGGCCTGGAACAGCTGCAGGGCTTCGGAGACACGCCGAGGTTCGACCTGCACGAGGCTTTCGATATCGCCCGTCTGCCCCAGCCGCCAACGTTTCACAGCGCCGGGGTCAAGCCAGCCGATCCCGACCAGGACATCCAGGGGGGCGACATGGTTTTGGGCCGCGAGCGCGGCGCCAGCCGCCGTGGCGACCCGGTCGGACAGTTTGGCGCGGTTCTTCGGCGTCATGGCCAATAATTCGCCGCAGGTTCACCAGTGGGAGGGCGATTTTGCACGCTTCGGAATCGGCGCGCAATCGGACCGAGGCGACCGAGGTCGCCCTTCAGGGCGCTGGCCTCGTGGCGAACCTCCTCCGGCAGGCGTTGGACGGAGGCGTATTCTAGACCATCCTTGACCAAGCCAGGATCGCAGGTTCCAATCCGCCAAGACCTTCAGGCGCGGGATGCGCGTTCAGGGAACGCCGGTTCGGTCAGGGTGATCGTGCGATGGCGCTCAGCGACTACGAACAGCGGCTCGTCGACAAGGTGGCTGAAGTCGGCTGGTTTTGCGTCAGCGTTCACGCCCACGGCGATGCCCCCGGATTTGCCTACTCGGTCGGGTTCGCGGAAACCTTGAAGTCGCCGGAATGCATCATCTTCGGCCTGCCTTCCAAATTGATGCACAGCATGCTGTGGAGCGTTTTCGACCAGCTGAAGGCCGGCGGGGCTCTGCAGGACGGACACAGATGGTCAGGGCTTCTGCAAGGTTTCGACTGCGTCTCGCGCCCCGTACATCCGACTCAGGTGACCCGGGAGCGTTTCAATTCCGCGCTTTGGTACTGGGGCGATCCGGCAAAACGCGGCAAGTCGCTTGAGGCCTACCAGATCTTCTGGCCGGGCGCGGTGAGCGGCGCGTTTCCTTGGGAGGCTGGATGCGACCAGGTTTTGCGCGACCTTCAGCCGCTGCTCTACCTTCCCAATGCGGTCGGTTTGGCGTGAGCGGCGACGCACTCCCAAAAGGCGATCATTGGTAACCCTCGGCCACCTTACCCGGTCGTCGCCGCAAAACCCACCGGCGTGACCACCTCCAACCGCGGAAACAGCCCGCGCATGTGCCCCGTGTTCCAAGTGATCACCGCCGGAATCCCCTGCGCCACCGCGACCTCGCCGATCAGACGGTCGTAGAGGCGCGGACCGATCCCGCCGCCGCGGGCGTAGTCGCGGACGGCCTCGACGCTCTGGGCCGGGGTCAGGCCGACCAGGGCGGTCACCGCGCGCAGGCTGTCCAGGGCCGCCCAGGCCTCCTCGGCGCTGAAGCGGAACGGCGAGTGGTCGCCCCGCCGGGTGAGGGTGGAATAGGCCTCGGCGTAGCTGTGGGCGGCGATGGCGAAGGCCGCAGGCCGAGGACCGGTGAACAGGGCGACGGACGGGGCATGGTGCTCGTGAGCCTCGGCGAGGGCGGCGATGATGACGTTGCTGTCGATCAGCGCCGCCGGTTTCAAGGCCGCTCCCCGCGCGTGGCGTCCAAGGCGGCGTTGGCCTCATCCAGGCTGACCGACCCGCCCTTGGCGGGCAGCACCAGCAGCGGGCCCCGGCGCACCAAGGCGCCGACCGTCGTTGCCGGGGACGGCGGCGCATAGGCGCGCAGGGCGTCCTCGACCACCCGGGTGACGGTCATGCCCGTCGCCTCGGCGATCTCGCGCGCCCGCTTGCGGGCATAGCTGGACCGGACGTTGAACTGGGCGGGTTCGGTGCGGGACATGGGGCCTCCTACGCGGGGACACTAGCACGGATCTTGGTTGATAGCCAACCGCCCATGCGGCTAGCCACCAAGGTATTGGGCGCCTGTTGGGACCGCGGCCGGCGGCGGGGTCAACGGAATCGGAGGCGCGCCAAGGAATTGCAGGCGGCGCTCCGTGACCGTGCTCGACGGGTTGTTCTGGGCCGTTGTCGGCGTCATTGAGCCGCAACGCCAGATCCCATCTCAGCGCTGATCAATGCCGCCGCACGGCCAGGACCAGCCCCGAGCCCCACGCCAGAACGGTCGTGGTCCAACCGTCGAGGGCGCTCAGTTCGGCGATGAGGCCGTCAGCCCGCGCCTGCTGGCCTTCGGGCCAGTTCGCCTGCGGCAGCATGTCGTCGCCGACGTAGAAACCGCCGACCTTCACCCGCGAAAGGGCGTCGTGCAGCCCCTCATACTTGCCCGGCATGGCGTCGGCGAAAATCAGGTCGAACGAGGCTGGCGGCTGGGCCCGAAGGAAGTCCAATCCGTCCGACAGGACGAACTCCACCCTTGGATCATCGCCGAGGCGCCGACGGGCGATGGACTGCCACTTCGGGTCGACATCGACGGAGACAGGCTGAGCGGACTCGCCCAGGCCGGCCGCCAACCAGGCTGTCGCCAGTCCCGTGCCGGTGCCAAGTTCCAAAATGCGACCGCCCGGCTTGGAGGCAACCAGGAGCCTGAGCAGCGAACAGGCGCGATTTTCCGAGGGCATGTCGAACCCTTGAGCGGCGGACTCGCGGGCGATCTCGATCCACGCCGCCGGGGCGAAGGCGTCTGCGCTGTCATTCATGGGAGGGTCTTTCCTGAAGCAAAATGGAAGGCTGGTCCGCCGGACTTGCGGGCGGGCGCTTAGGCTTGCTTCGCGGGGAAAATCGCTGACCAGGTCAGCGGAAGATCGCAGGCAGCACGTTTCACGCTCTAAGGAGCGTCAAAGTCGTAGGCGTGCTGCGGCGGGCCTGTTCACGGGTTCATGGTGCCCGATCTCGCGCGGGGCGCCAATCCCC
>PLSW01000207.1 GCA_003165275.1 Caulobacteraceae bacterium | reverse complement strand
GTGCTGGTGGTGGCCGCCGACGACGGGGTCATGCCGCAGACCATCGAGGCGATCAAGCACGCCAAGGCGGCCGGCGCCCCGATCATCGTGGCGGTCAACAAGATCGACAAGCCCGACGCCAACTCCACCCGGGTGATCAACGAGCTGCTCCAACACGAGGTGGTCGTCGAAAGCCTGGGCGGCGAGACCCAGATCGTCGAGGTCTCGGCGACCAAGAAGATCGGCCTCGACAAGCTCATCGACGCGATCCTGGTGCAGGCCGAGGTCATGGACCTGCGGGCCAATCCGGACCGGTCCGCCGAGGGCGTGGTCATCGAATCCAAGCTCGATCGCGGCCGGGGCGTCGTCGCCACCGTGCTGATCAAGCGGGGCACGCTGAAGCGTTCGGACATCGTCGTCGCCGGCTCCAACTGGGGCCGTGTGCGCGCCCTGATCAACGAGCGGGACGAGCAGATGACGTCGGCCGGCCCCTCCGAGCCCATCGAGGTCCTGGGCCTGGACGGCACCCCCGATCCCGGCGAGCCCATGGCCGTCGTGGAGAACGAGGCCCGCGCCCGGGAGATCACCGAATACCGCATCCGCCTGAAGCGGGATCGCTCGATCGTGCCCGTGGGCGCGGCCGGCAACTCCCTGGCCGACATGATGGCCAAGCTGCAGGACAAGAAGGTCTCCGAACTCCCGCTGATCGTGAAGGGGGACGTCCAGGGCTCCGTGGAAGCCATCATCGGCTCCCTGGAGAAGATCTCCACCGACGAGGTGCGCGCCCGGATCATCCATTCCGCCGCCGGCGCCATCAACGAGTCCGACGTCATGCTGGCCAAGGGCTCCGGCTCGCCGATCATCGGCTTCAACGTCCGCGCCTCGAAACAGGCCCGCGACCTGGCCGAACGGGAAGGCGTGGAGATCCGCTACTACGCGATCATCTACGACCTGCTGGACGACATCAAAGGCGTACTCTCCGGCATGCTGGCCCCGATCCAGCGCGAAACCTTCCTCGGCAACGCCGAGGTGCTGCAGGTGTTCGACATCTCCAAGGTCGGCCGCGTGGCCGGCTGCCGGGTCACCGAAGGCGTCGTCCGCAAGGGCGCGCGCGTCCGGATCATCCGCCAGGACGTGGTCACCCTGGAGCTTGGCACATTGCACACGCTCAAGCGCTTCAAGGACGAGGTCAACGAGGTCACCGCCGGCCAGGAGTGCGGCATGAACTTCGGCTTCCAGGATCTGCGCGCCGGCGACGTGATCGAGTGCTTCACGGTCGAGGAAGTGAAGCGGTCGCTGTAAGGCGGGCGTAATCCTTGAACAGCGGCTGCCCCAGCGTGCGTGCTTCGACACGCGCGCGAAGGGCGCGCTGCTCAGCATGACGTCATTCTTTGCGATCCACCTCTCGGCGTCATCCTGAGTAGGGAGCGAAGCGACCGTGTCGAAGGACGCACGGCCGCCCCGCAACCCGCCCCTACCGCTCCGGCTTCTTCCGCATGGCCTTCTGCGCCTTGCTGATGGCGATCCAGCGTTTGCGCTCGGCCTCGCGGGCGAAGCGGTCTTCCTTGCGGTCGGTGAAGGCCAGTTCGCGGCCGAGCTTGTCGTAGTTGCGCCAGCGGGCCTCATCGAGGGTTCCCGCCGCCAGGGCCGCGCGGACGGCGCAGCCGGGCTCCGACCCGTGCGTGCAGTTGCTGAACTTGCAGGTCAGGGCCAGGGCCTCGATGTCCTCGAAGGTCGCGGCCACCCCCTCCTCGGCGTCCAACAGGCCCAGCTCCCGCATCCCCGGCGTATCCAGGATCAGGGCGCCCGACGGCAGCAGCACCAGTTCGCGGTGGGTGGTGGTGTGGCGACCCCGGGCGTCGCCCTCGCGGATGTCGCCGACCGCCATCCGTTCCGAGCCGGCCAATACATTGACAAGGGTTGATTTACCGGCCCCGGACGAGCCCACCAGCAGGGCGGTGACCCCCGGCGCCATCATCGCCCGCAGCTCATCCAGCCCCTGCCCCGTAACAACCGAGACCGCCAGCACCTCCACATCCAGGGCCACGGCCCGTGCCGCGGTCACCGCCTGGGCCCCGCCGTCCAGCAGGTCGGCCTTGGTGAGCACCACCACCGGCTTCGCCCCGCTCTGGCGGGCGGCGGCGAGGTAGCGTTCGAGCCGGCGGGGGTTGAAGTCGGCGTTCAGCGCCGCGACCAACAGGGCGAGGTCGACGTTGGCCGCCACGACCTGCATCGACTGGTCCAGGCCGGCCGCCTTGCGGGCGAAGCCGGTGCGGCGGGACAGGACGGCATGGATCGTGGCCGCGCCCTCGTCCTCGCGCACGGCGACGGCCACCCAGTCGCCCACCACCGGCAGGCCGCCCTCAATGGCGTCGCGGGCCAGCTTGCCGCTGATTTCGGCGACCATTTCGCCCGCGTCGGTGATGATGTCGTACTGGCCGCGCTGCTGGACAAGCACGCGTCCGGGAACGAGGCCCCGCGCCGCGTGGGGCGCGAAGTCATGGCCGAGCGCGTCGCTCCAGCCGTATTGGGTGATCAAGGCAGTCCATCCTTCGGAACGGCGGAGGGGTGGGCGCCGCCCGAGGTTTCGGCCAAGGCCTACCCGGCGACGCGGCGGAGGGCGTCGTGCGTTCGCGCAATCATGGAACAACCCTCCTTTGCGTGATGGGGGATGGTGAGGGGAGGCTAGGCGTGGGGGTGGGGGGAGTCAACGACGGGCCCGCTTGGGCCCGCCGCAACGCGGCCACGCGAAGCGCGTCGTCCTGTAGCGAGTCGTCCTTGACGGCGCCAGACGCCGGAGCAAACTCGTCACCAAGGTTTTAGGGCGCTTCTGTTTCAGCCTTGTGGCGGCGCACCCCCCGCGGGTCATCGTGCGTGACTAACCCGCGACAATCGCCTCCTCCACCTCCCGCAACCGGTCCTTCCCGAACCAGATCTGACCATCCACCGCGAAGGTGGGAATCCCGAAGGCCCCGGCTTCGCAGGCGGCCTCGGTGTTGTCGATCAGCGCCTGTTTCACTTCCGGCGCCTCGGAGCGCGCCACCAGGGCCACCGCGTCGAGGCCAGCGGCCGTCACAACGGCGGCGATCTCCTCTGGATCGTCCATCTTGCGGCCGTCCTCCCACATGGCGCGGAACATGGTCTCCACATAGGCATCGAAAACCCCCAGGTCCTGCGCCGCCACGGCGCCGCGCATGATCTTCAGGGTGTTGACCGGGAAGTGGGGGTTCATCCGGAACGCGGTCAGGCCGTGGCGGGCGATGAACCGCCGGGTCTCCAGGTTTTCGTACTCGAGCTTGTTCTTGATCCCCCCGAAGGCGACCATCGGCGCCTGGTTGCCGGTGAGCTTGAACAGGCCGCCCAGCAGGGTGGGGACATAGCGGAACCTCACCCCTGTCCGCGCCTCGATGTCCGGGACTGCCCGGTGGCTGAGGTAGGCGTTGGGGCTGGCGAAGTCGAACCAGAAAACGGCGTCGGGCATGGCTCAGAAGGTCTCGCGATAGGGGCGGATGTCCAGTTCGAAGGTCCAGGCGTCGCGGGTCTGGGTGTGCAGGCGCCAGTAGGTCTCGGCGATGGAGGTCGGGTTCATCAGCTGGTCCGGCTCCAGCTGGTCCAGGGCCTGCGGCCCCCGGGCGGCGGCGATGCGGCCGCGCACGAAGGCGGTGTCCACGCCGGAATCGATGACCAGGTGGGCGACGTGGATGTTCTGCGGCCCCAGCTCCCGCGCCATGGCCTGGGCCACCGCGCGAAGCCCGAACTTGGCGCTGGCGAAGGCGGCGTAGCCCGGTCCGCCGCGCAAACTCGCGGTGGCGCCGGTGAAGAAGATCGAGCCCGCGCCCCGGGCCAGCATCAGCTTCGCGGCCTCCCGACCGGTGAGGAAACCGCCATAACAGGCCATCTCCCAGACCTTGCGGAACACCCGCTCGGTGGTTTCGGTGATCGGGAAGTTCACATTGGCGCCGACGTTGAAGATGCAGACCTCCAACGGCGCATGGGCGTCGGCCTCGGCCAGGAAAGCGGTGACCGCCTCTTCGCTGCGGGCGTCCAGGGCGCGGGCCTCGCAAGCCCCGCCGGCGGCCTCGATCTTCGCCTTCAGGGGGGCCAGCTGGTCGCCGTTGCGGCGACCAGCGAAGACCGTATAGCCCTCGGCGGCGAAGCGTTCGGCGATGGCGCCGCCGATATAGTCCCCGGCGCCGACCACGGCGACGGTGGCGTTGCGTGGCGGCATGGATGGTTTCCTCCGGCGGCCTTGAGCTTGGCTATGCGGGTGAGATGGTCGTTGGCGGCGCCGCGCGAAAGGGCTATTGGCGGGACTTGGTCATAAATCCGCCCCGCCGCGCCGCTTGAACCTCGCCATGAACGCCCTCAGCCGCCTCACGATCGCCGCCCCCGCCCTGGGCGCGTGCGTTGCCCTGGCTCTCGCCGGCCCGGCCTCGGCCGCCAAGCACGTCTACTCCTATGACAGCGCCAGCCCGCTCACTCGCAAGATGACCGAGAACGGCCTGACCTTCGTGTTCGACAAGTCGCTGTTGAACCAGAAGCTCCTCAAGCTGATCGAGACCCACGACGTCGGCCAGGCGGATCTGAAGCCGGCGTCGGAACGCGAGCTCGGCCCCGGCGGACTGACGGCGCTTATCGGCCGCGAGGCTCATGAGCGCGACCTCTACGAGATCACTGGCAATGGCGACGGGATCGCCCTGCGCCGGGCCCTCTGCCGCGGCTCCGACCGGGCCTGGCTGGCCTTCGGCAAGCTGCGGCTGGGCGAGGACCTGCGCATCCAGGCCCTGGGCCACGATCCGGTGACCGGGGCCACCCGCCTGTGCATGACCCTGGACTACAGTTTCCACGGAGAATGGGTGCTGCCGCCGGTGGACCTGCCGCAGCCTGACCGCACCGACCGGTTCAACGACGCGCCGGCGAATACGAAATACTAGGGGGCGGGCTGCAGACTTCGACCAAAGCAACGGTGGCGGTGGCGGCGCGACGCGCTAACGTGCTGTTAAAGCGGCTGTTTCACGTGAAACACTGGGCGCCAGTCCACCACGGCTGAAACAGCCGCGCCCTTAAACCTTGGTGGCGGGTTTGCTCCGGCGTTTGACGCAGTCAAGGACGGCCCCGCTTGGGCCCGCCGCAACGCGGCGACGCAAAGAGCGTCGTCCTTGACGGCGCCAAACGCCGGAGCTCCAATCTGACCAAGGGTTTCAGGGCATGCCATCATCGAGATGATGGCCGGACGACTTGTGTCCAGCTCTGCTCCTGTCCGCCTCGTCACACCGGCCGGAGCGAAGCGCAGAGCCGGGACCCAGGCGCCAGGCCCGCGGACATTGCAAACCCCCTGGATCCCGGCTCTCCGCGCAAGGGCGCTCCGGCCGGGATGACGAGGAGAGGAGCCGCTCAGGGTGGGCCCAACATCTCCAGGTTGGCGCCTATGGGGCAGGCCCGGAGCCTGGCGGCGCCAGGCGTGCCTGCCCCCCGACCGGGATCACGCACGATTTCGCGACGCCCAGCGAGACACCCCCGCCAAATCTCCGCTAGGCTGCTTCGAAAATGGGGATCGGACGACATGGGCTACGCGGCGGCGCTGAAGGACTACGAGAAGTTCCGGTTCAAGGCCGACGGCTGGACCCGCACCGTCTACAAGCGCGGCTCCGGCCCGGCGGTGATCATCATCCACGAGATCCCTGGCCTGCACCCCCAGGTCATCCGTTTCGCCGACCATGTGGCGGCGGCGGGGATGACCGTCTACATGCCCAGCCTGTTCGGCACGCCGGGCAAGCCGGCGACCCGGGGCTACGCGGTGGCCGAGATGATCAGGTCCATCTGTATCCGCCGGGAATTCAACGTCTGGGCCAACGGCAAGACCAGCCCGATCGTGGACTGGCTGCGCGCCCTGGCCCGCAAGGCCCACGCCGACTGCGGCGGCAAGGGGGTAGGGGCCGTGGGCATGTGTTTCACCGGCGGCTTCGCCCTGGCCATGATGACCGACCCGTCGGTGGTGGCGCCGGTGCTGTCGCAGCCCTCCATGCCCATCGGCCGGCGCAGCCGGGCGGTGATCGACTGCAGCGCCGCGGACTTCACCTGCGCCAAGCAGCGGATGACCGACGAGAACCTCTCCCTGCTCGGCCTGCGTTTCACCAGCGACAAGCTGGTCACCGACGAGCGGTTCGCCATGCTGAAACGCGAACTGGGCGACCGGTTCGAGGCCCATGAGCTGGCCGACGCCGACGCCCTTCCCGGCACCGGCATGGCCCCGCATTCGGTGCTGACCATCCACCTGGACGACCGCCCCGGAACCGCCACCAAGGCGGTGGAGACCCGGGTAATCGAATTTTTTCGCGAGCGGGTGGGCGCCGCCTAGGCCATACTCCGGCCGTTGCGTAACGGCCGCCGAATGGCTGGCTTGGAGACCCTCATGATCAAGGCCCCGCGGTACATCGCCCTTCTCGCCGCCCTGGCGGCCCTGTCCGCCTGCGCCGTGGCCACCCGCATCGACGCGGCCGGCGACGTGCACGCCTTCCTGATCAGCATCCGCGACGGCGACCGCACCGCCTTCGACGCCCACGTGGACCGCGGCGCCCTCAAGGAGCAGGTCCGCGCCCGGCTGATGGCCGAGGCGGCCAAGCGGCACGACGACAAGGGCGACATGGCCGCCATCGGCGTGCTGCTCGGCAAGCCGCTGATCGACGCCATGGCCGACCGGCTGATCGAGCCCGACGTGTTCCGCGCCGTCGCTGAATATTTCGGCTACTCCGCCCAGACCCCGATCCCGGGCCAGCTGGTGATCGCCCAGAGCCTGCGGCCCCTGGACGACAGCCACGTCTGCGTCGCCCGCAGGAAGGATGCCCCCTGCATCCTGATCTTCCGCAATGAAGACGGGGTCTGGCGGTTGATCAGCTTCGAGGGCGACCCGAAGATGCTGCGCACGCCGAAACACTTCTAGAAACGCCAGGAGGACACGCCCCATGGTCTCGCTCACCCGGCCCGAAGGCTCGCAGCCCGAGGATTTCCACCTCTCCCGCCGCGGCGTCGCGGCGGTGTTCTTCGCCGGTTATGCCGCGGCGGCGTTTTCCGCCGAGGCCGACCCGATCCACACCGACGAGACCGGCCTGATCACCGAGACGGTGATGCTGCCGTCGCCGGACCAGCCGATTCCCGGCTATCTGGCCCGGCCCGCCGCCTCCGGCCGCTACCCCGCTGTCGTTGTGCTGTCCGAGATCTTCGGTGTGCATGAGTACATCAAGGACGTCTGCCGCCGCTTCGCCAAGCTGGGCTATGTGGCGGTGGCGCCGGCATTCTTCATCCGGGCGGGGGATCCCGCGCCGCTCACCGACATGGGCGCGGTCATGAAGATCGTCGCCCAGGCCTCCGACCCGCAGGTCATGGGCGACATCGGCGCGACCCTGACCTTCCTCAAGGCCCAGGCCTATGTGGACAAGAGCCGGTTCGCGGTCACCGGCTTCTGCTGGGGCGGCGGCGAGACCTGGCTGGCCTGCGAAAAGTTCCCGGACTTCAAGGCCGGCGCCGCCTGGTACGGCCGGCTGGCGCCCGCGCCGGACGCCGCCCCCGATCCCAAGCGCTACTGGCCGCTGCAGCTCGCCGCGGATCTCAAGGCCCCGGTCCTGGGCCTCTACGCCGGCAAGGACCCGCTGACCAAGAATGTGCCGGCCATGCGCGAGGCCCTGAAGGCCGACGGCAAGACCGGCAGCGAGATCGTCGTCTACGACGACGCCGGCCACGGCTTCCACGCCGACTACCGCCCCAGCTACAACGCCGCCGACGCCGCGGACGGCTGGGCCCGGCTGCTGGCGCATTTCAGGAAGAATGGGGTGGGGCCGGGGCGGGCGTAGCGGTACGCACGCTTCCCACCTTCAGCAAAATCCGCTCTTTCCCATCATGGCCGGGCTTGTCCCGGCCATGATGGGGAGAGGATTGTGGGTCTACAGGACCGCCCTTCACCCCCCGCTGAGCAGGCGGCAGATCTCGTCCAGCTGTTCCAGGGTCGCATAGTGGACCCGCACCTCGCCCGCGCCGTCGCGGTCGAGGATTTCCACCTTCAGGCCGATGGTGGCCTGGATGTCCTCCTCCAGGGCGCGGGTGTCGGCGTCCTTGCGGCGGGGGGCCTTGATCGGTCGCACGGCGCCGGCGTTCTGGGCGCGGCGAGCCATGGCCTCGGTGGCGCGCACCGACATGCCCTGGTCGATGGCCTGGCGGGCGAGGGCGGCGGGGTCGGGAGCGGCGGCGATAGCGCGGGCGTGGCCGGCGGTGAGCCGGCCGGCGCGCAGCTCCAGCTGCACCCCTTCGGGCAGCGCCAGCAGCCGCAAGGCGTTGGCCACATAGCTGCGGCTCTTGCCCACCGTCTGGGCCACCGCCTCCTGGGTGCGCCCGAACCGTTCGATCAGCGCCTGGTAGCCAAAGGCCTCTTCGATAGCGTTCAGGTCGGCCCGCTGGACGTTCTCGATGATGGCTATTTCCATCGTTTCGCGATCGTCCAGCTCGCGCACCACCACCGGCAGTTCGCGCAGGCCCGCCCGCTGGGCGGCGCGCCAGCGGCGTTCGCCGGCGACGATCTGGTACTCCCCGGTAACCCCCGGCGCCGGCCGCACAAGGATCGGCTGCAGCACGCCGTTTTCGCGGATGGAGGCCGCCAGCTCCTCGATCTCCGCCTCGGCGAAGTCCCGGCGCGGCTGGTCGGGGTTGCGCTGGATCAGCTCGATGGGAAGGATCCGCTGGCCCTGCAGCGGGGCGGCCTCGACGGCGCTGATCGCCTCTGCGCTGGCCTCGTCGAGCAGGGCCGAGATGCCGCGCCCCAATCCCCTGCGGTTCTCCGCCATCAAGCCGTCCTTCGTTGGGAGTAAATCATGCGGGTTGGGCGCGGCGCAGCCGCTCGCGGCCAACCACTTCGCGGGCCAGTTTCAGATAGGCTTGGCTGCCGGTGCACTTCAAATCATAGACCAGCACCGGCTTGCCGAACGACGGCGCCTCGGAAACCCGCACATTGCGAGGGATGACGGTGTCGTAGACCTTGTCGCCGAAGTGGGCGCGCACGTCCTTGGCCACCTGGTCGGACAGGCTGTTGCGGCGGTCATACATGGTCAGCACCACCCCCTGGATCTCCAGGCTGGGATTGAGGTTGCCGCGCACCAGCTCCACCGTGCGCATCAGCTGGGTCAGGCCCTCCAGGGCGAAGAACTCGCACTGCAGCGGCACCAGCACTGCGTCCGCCGCCGCCATGGCGTTGACGGTCAACAGATTCAGCGACGGCGGGCAGTCGATCAGCACATAGGTGTAGGGGCTGCCGCCGGGCTGGGCGCGCATCGCCTCCAGGGCGTCGCGCAGGCGGAACGAACGGCGCTGCGCCGCGGCCAGCTCTAGCTCCACCCCGGAAAGGTCCGGATCGGAGGGGACGATCTCCAGGCCGGGCAGCAGGGTCTTGACCGCCGCGTCGCTGATCGCCTTGCCGCCGACGATGATGTCGTAGGCCGTGGTCCGCCGCTGGCCCCGCGCCACCCCCAATCCGGTGGAGGCGTTGCCCTGGGGGTCGAGGTCGAGAATCAGCACCTTTTCCCCGACCGCGGCCAGGGCGGTGCCCAGATTGATCGCCGTCGTCGTCTTGCCGACCCCCCCTTTCTGGTTGGAGACCGACAGGACGCGTAGGGCCGGGTATGGCCGCGGATCACCGACGCTGGACATAAACAGCCTTCCTCAAATGGACGACGCGACCCGATGGGTGGCTCAGGCTTTGGGCGAGCTGGACGTCAAGTTTCCAATATCTTGAGGCGCCTCGCAGCTCAACCTCAACATCTTGTCCCTTGAGGAACAAACCCTCGGCGCCCGCCTTCAGGTATGGCCAAGCATACCGCAAAAGCTTCTCCATGGGGGCGAGCGCGCGGGCCGTGACCACATCAACTTTCAAGGACAGGCTTTCCGCCCGCTCATTGCAGACGGTGGCCGGCAGGGCGAGCTCGGCCACCACCGCCTTGAGGAAGGTGCAGCGTTTGATCGTGCTCTCGACCAGATAGACATGCGCGCCCGGCCGGCCCTTCAGCAGGATGGCCAGGACCATCCCCGGAAAACCGGCGCCGGCGCCCAGATCGGCCCAGCTCAGGGCGTCCGGCGCGAAAGTCAGCAGCTGGGCGCTATCGAAAGCGTGCCGGCCCCAGAAGTCGGCCAGGGCCGAGGGCCCGACGAGGTTCATCTTCTCGTTCCACTCGGTGAGCAGCACGAGAAAGGCGTCCAGGTCGGACATCTGCAGGTCGCTCGCCCCGGTGCGCGCCTGGAAGTCGGCGCGACTGAACACCGGGGGCGCCGCCGAGGCGAGGGCGGCGGCGGCCCCGAGGGCTGCTTCTGGGGGCGCCTCAGGCGGCGCGGACGCGTCGGACATGGGCAAGCAGGGCGGTGAGCGCGCCGGGGGTGACGCCTTCGATGCGGGAAGCCTGGCCCAGGGTCGCCGGGCGGACGGCGGCGAGCTTTTCGCGCACCTCGTTGGAAAGGCCGCCGAGGGACGCGTAGTCGAGCTCGGCCGGCAGGCGCAGGTCCTCGTCCCGGCGGAAAGCGGCGACGTCGGCGGCCTGGCGGTCGAGGTAGCCCGCATAGCCGGCCTCGATCTCCAGTTGCTCGCGAACCATGGGGCTCCAGCCGGCGATTTCCGGCCAGACCCCGGCCAGGTCGTCCCAGGCGATGTCGGGATAGGCGAGCAGCTGCACCAGGTCGCGGCGCTGGCCGTCGGCCTTGACCTTCAGCCCGGCGCGCTCGGCCTGGGCCGGCGTAAGCACCAGCGCGTGCGCCCGGACGCGGGCTTCGGCCAGCTCGGCGGCCTTGGCGCGATAAGCGGCCGCGCGCACGGGACCGACGCAGCCGAGGGCGATCCCCCGCGCCGTCAGCCGCTGGTCGGCGTTGTCAGCGCGCAGGGTGAGGCGAAATTCGGCCCGGCTGGTGAACATCCGATAGGGCTCGCTGACCCCGCGGGTGACCAGGTCGTCGATCATCACCCCGATATAGGCTTCGTCCCGGGCGAAGCTCGCGGCCTCGGCGCCGGCGGCGGCGCGGGCGGCGTTCAGCCCGGCGACCAGGCCTTGCGCCCCCGCCTCCTCATAGCCGGTGGTGCCATTGATCTGGCCGGCGAGGTAGAGGCCCGGCAGGCGCTTGACCTCCAGGCTGGGAGCCAGTTCCCGGGGATCCACATAGTCGTATTCGATGGCGTAGCCGTAGCGGCGGACGACCACGTTTTCGAGGCCGGGGATCGTGCGCAGGAACTTATCCTGGGTCGCTTCGGTGACCGAGGTGGAGATGCCGTTGGGGTAGACGGTGTCGTCGTCCAGGCCTTCGGGTTCGAGAAAGATCTGGTGGCTGGTCCGGTCGGCGAAACGCACCACCTTGTCCTCGATGGAGGGGCAGTAGCGGGGTCCGCGTCCGGTTGCACGGCCGCCGTAAACCGCTGATTCGCCAAGGCGTTCGGCGATAATCCTGTGGGTTTCCGGCGTCGTCCAGGTGACCCCGCAGGCGACCTGCGGGCGGTCGATCTTGTCGGTGAGAAACGAGAATGGCGAGGGCTCGGCGTCGCCGGCCTGCATCTCCAGCGCCGACCAGTTGACGGTCGAGCCGTCCAGGCGCGCGGGCGTGCCGGTCTTCAGCCGGCCCATGGCGAGCCCCAGGCCATAGAGCCGGTCCGAAAGCCCGACCGCTGGCGCATCACCAACGCGGCCGGCGGGAATGCGTTCCTCGCCGCGATGAATGACGCCCTTAAGGAAGGTGCCGGTGGTCAGCACCACCCGGCCGGAGCGCCATTCGCGGCCGTCGCCGGCCACGACCCCGGCCACCCGGCCATCATCGATGATCAGGTCCTCGACGGCGGCGGCTTCGACGGTCAGGCCGGCCTGCGCGACCAGGGCCGCCTGCATGGCCGCCCGGTAGAGGGCGCGGTCGATCTGCGCTCGCGGGCCGCGCACGGCGGGGCCCTTGGAGCGGTTGAGCAGCCGGAACTGGATTCCCGCCGCGTCGGCGAGGCGGCCCATCAACCCGTCGAGGGCGTCGATCTCCCGCACCAGATGGCCCTTGCCCAGGCCGCCGATGGCCGGGTTGCAGGACATCTCGCCAATGGTCTCGATCTTGTGGGTCAGCAACAGGGTACGCGCCCCCGTCCGCGCCGCCGCCGCCGCTGCCTCGCAGCCCGCATGGCCGCCGCCGATGACGATCACGTCCCAGGTCGTTGGCCAGGTCGTTGGCCAGGTTGATGGCGTGGCGGTCATGGGGAGCGGCGGGTCCAGGCGGGGCAAGGGATTGAGGCAAGGGGCGGCTTATAGTCCGGCATCGTGGCGGCGTCGAGGCGGGGCAGGCCGACCAGGGTCAGATAGGTAGGCCGAGGCACTGTTTCACGTGAAACAATGGTGGAGGGGCGGTGGACAGTGTTTCACGTGAAACAGTGAGGGAGTTGGCGGAGGCCGGTGTTTCACGTGAAACAGTGCGGGCCACGCCACCGGTCACGCTCCTCCCCCATTTATGGGGTGGGGGAGGAGCCCTCGATCAACACGAGGGGGCGGAGGGGGCGAGTGTGCGGCCTCCACCTGCCCCTCCCCGTCGCTTCGCGGCGCTCGCGCCACCTCCCCATAAATGGGGGAGGAGCGGGGTTCGGGGCTTCACCCGTCCAGCCCGCCACTGTTTCACGTGAAACACTCCCCGTGGCGTGGTCGACGATGTTTCACGTGAAACAGTGGCCGAGCCCCTCGGCATGGTGGTCCCTGGCGGCAACACCCAGGTATAGACCAGCTCCCCTGACGGGGCCGGAAACGCAAGCGCCCTTAAACCTAGGTGGCGAGTTGGCTCCGGTATCTGACCAAGGGTTTCGGGGATTGCCATCATCACTATTGATGGCGGTCTAACGGGCGATGTCGTCGTCGCAGTTACCGGGTTGGCCGACCTATCGCCGCTGCCCCCACTGTTTCACGTGAAACAATGCCTCACTTGCCGATGCAGAACCGCGCGAAGACCCGGTCGAGCACGTCCTCCGGGTCGACCCGGCCCCCCACCCGCGCCAAGCAGCGGGCCGCCAGTCGTACATCCTCGGCGGCCAGTTCCACCTCGCTCCGCGCCGCCAGGGCCGCGGCCGCCCGGGCCAGGTGATCGCGGGCCTCTGTCAGGTCCCGGCGGTGGCGCGCCCTGGTCGCGCCGGGGAACTCGGAGCCGGACAGAGCCTCAACCACCCGATCGGCGAGGGCGGCGCGCAGGGCGTCCAGCCCTTCCCCTGTGCTCATCGCGACCGGCAAGGCGTCGATCCCGTGCCCGGCGGCCCAGGCCGGGCCGGCGAGGGCCGAGGGCCCGGCGGGAAGGTCGGCCTTGTTGATAAGACAAAGGTCCCCGGGGCGCACGTGTTCGCCCAGGTCGCGCCAGGGCTCCACGGGCGCGGCGCCGTCTATGACCAGCAGCCGCAGGTCCGCCGACCCGGCCTGCAGCACCGAGCGACGCACCCCCTCGATCTCAATGGGATCAACCGAGGCCCGCAGGCCGGCGGTGTCCGCGATCACCACCCGGTAGCCGGCCAGGTCCAGCACCACCTCGATCACGTCCCGGGTGGTGCCGGGGCTGTCGGTGACGATGGCGGCGTTCCGTTCCACCAGCCGGTTCAGCAGGCTGGACTTGCCGGCGTTGGGGGCGCCGATCAGGGCGATCCGATAGCCTTCCCGCACCCGCTCGCCGCGCTCCCCATCGGCCAGGGTGGCGTCGAGGCCGGCGAGCACCTCGGCGATGGTCGGTTCGGCCTCGTCGGCCACGGTCTCCGGCAGATCCTCGTCGGGGAAATCCACCGCCGCCTCCAGCACCGCCAGCACCTCGATGAGAGCCGCGCGCCAGACCGCGTGCCGGCGGCCCAGGTCCCCGTCCAGCTGGCCGAGGGCCTGGCGACGTTGCGCCTCGGTCTCGGCGTCCACCAGGTCGGCGACGGCCTCGGCCTGCGACAGGTCCAGCTTGCCGTTCTCGAAGGCGCGGCGGGTGAATTCCCCCGGCTCGGCGGGTCGCAGGCCGAAGCCTTCCAGGGCCTGCATCACCGCCTCGATCACCGCCCGGCCGCCATGCAGGTGCAGTTCGGCGCTGTCTTCGCCGGTATAGCTGGCGGGGCCGGGGAACCAGAGGGTCAGGGCCCGGTCCAGAACCCGGCCGTCTTCGGGGTGGCGCAGAGCGCGAAGACTTGCCCGCCGGGGGCGAATCCCTGGTCCGGCCAAGGCCTCCAGCGCCACGCGGGTTTCGGGTCCCGACAGCCGGACCACGGCCACGGCCGAGCGCCCCGGCGCGGTGGCCAGGGCGAAGATGGTCGCGGTCACGGGCAAGCCGCCCTCAGGGCTTGGCGGCGCGGGTGGCGGCGGCCATCAGGCTGCGGAACTGCTCCTGCGCCTGGCCGCCGAAGGCCATCCAGTTCTTCATCAGCTCTTCCGGCTGCAGGGCGGCCATATTGGCCTTCATCCGCGCCTGCATCTCGCCGACCAGGGCGTCATTGAGCGCGGTCACGTCCGGCAACCCCAGGAACGAGCGCGCTTCGATGGGGGTGCAATCGACCTCGACGGTCACCTTCATGATCAATCTCCTCGGCCACAAATTTGTTATGGGCCTTTGGACGCCCGGGGCGCTAGTAGCAAGTCCGCCAAAAACCGGGAGCCGCCCATGACCGCCAGTCCCATGACCGCCAACCCTCTGACCATCACAACGCCCGACGGCGCGTTCAGCGCCTATGTCGCCCGGCCCACGGCCGCGAAGGCCCCGGCCGTGGTGGTGATCCAGGAGATCTTCGGCGTCAACGCCGTCATGCGCGGGGTCTGCGACGACCTAGCCCGCCAGGGCTATCTCGCCGTCTGCCCCGACCTCTTCTGGCGCATCGAGCCCGGCATCGACATAACCGATCAGTCCGAGGCCGAGTGGAAGCGGGCTTTCGAGCTCTACAACGCCTTCGACGTCGAACAGGGGGTGGAAGACATCGCCGCCACCATCGCCGCGGCCCGCGCCGATGCGGGCTGCGACGGCAAGGTCGGCTCGGTGGGCTTCTGCCTAGGTGGGCTGCTCTCCTTCCTCACCGCCACCCGCACCGATTCCGACGCCAGCGCCTGCTTCTACGGGGTCGGCATCGAGCAGTTCGTCGGCGAGGCCGCAGCCCTGGAGACGCCCCTGCTGATCCATATCGCCGAGGAGGACCAGTTCGTCCCCAAGCCGGCGCAGGAGCAGATCAAGGCCACCCTGAAGACCAACGCCAAGGTGGAGATCTTCAGCTACCCCGGCCGCGACCACGCCTTCGCCCGCAAGGGGGGCGAGCACTACGACGCCGTGGACGCCGCCAAGGCCGAGGCCCGCACCCTGGCCTTCTTCAAATCGAAACTGGGATAGACGCCATGCTCGCCATCCAAGCCGACCGCACCGGCGGCCCAGAGGTGCTCAAGGTCGTCGACCTGCCGATCCCCGAGCCGGGCCCGGGCCAGATCCGCATCCACCAGGCGGCCATCGGCCTGAACTACATCGACACCTACCACCGCACCGGCCTCTATCCGGTCAAGCTGCCCATGGTCCTGGGCCAGGAAGGCGCGGGCACGGTCGACGCGGTGGGGGCGGGGGTCACCCGCTTTGCAGTCGGCGACCGCGCCGCCTATGGCACGGGGCCCATGGGCGCCTATGCGCAGTTTCACGTGGCGCCCGAAGGTCGGGTCGTGAAGCTGCCGGATTCCATCAGCTTTGAGACCGCCGCCGCGGCGATGCTGAAGGGCATGACCACCGAATTCCTGGTCCGCCGCTGCTATCCGGTGAAGGCGGGGGAGGCGGTGTTGATCCACGCGGCGGCCGGCGGGGTCGGCGGCCTGCTCACCCAGTGGGCCAAGTCCCTGGACGCCTATGTCATCGGCGCGGTGGGGTCCGAGGACAAGGCGGCCATCGCCCGCAACCAGGGCTGCGACGAGGTGATCCTTTATCGCGACGAGGATGTGGCCAAACGGGTGCGGGAGCTCACCGGCGGCATGGGGGTGCGGGTGGCCTATGACGGCGTCGGGGCGGCGACCTTCGAGGCGACCCTGGCCAGCCTCGGCCGGCGGGGCATGTTCGTCAGCTTCGGCAACGCCTCCGGCCCGGCGCCGGCGGTGGAGCCCGGCCGGTTGGCCCGGGGCGGCTCCCTGTTCCTGACCCGGCCGACCTTGTTCGACTATGTAGTCACCACCGAGGAGTTGGACGAAAGCGCCGGGGCCCTGTTCGCGGTGATCGCCAGCGGGGCGGTGAAGATCCCCATCGGCCAGACCTTCCCACTGGCCGAGGCGCGCCGGGCCCACGAGGCCCTGGAAGGCCGCGCGACGGTGGGGGCAAGCCTGCTGATTCCGTGAGGCCGAGCGGGCGAACCGGGCGACTGTTTCACGTGAAACATCCCACCCTCTGTTGGGTAGCGCCCCAAACCCTTGGCGAGATTGAAGTTCTGGGGTTACCGCCCACCTGCCCGTCATGGCCGGGCTTGTCCCGGCCACCCAGGAACACGAACGGCCGGGCATCAGTGCACTCGCTCGACCACTGCGACTGACAGCGGCGACAGATTGGGTTGACCTGCAACGCCAGCGATCCTGGGTGGCCGGGACAAGCCCGGCCATGATGAAAAGGAAAGGGCTGGCGTCCCTACGGCGCCAGCGCCCGCTGATAGGCCGGCCGGGCCTGCAGGCCGCGCCAATAGTCGAGCAGCCCGGCGGGGAAGCCCTCGGCCAGTTTCAGGCCCTCGCCGAAGCCGAGGGCGTAACCCACGGAAATGTCAGCGGCGGTGAAGCGGCCGGCGGCCATGAACGGCCCGCGCTGCAGTTGAGCCGCGACCAGTTTCAGCCGGTCCAGGTAGACCGCTTTCAGGTTCTCCACCGTCCAGTTGGCCTTCTGGTCATCGGGGGCGAGGAAGCGGGTGCGCACCAGGCTGGTCAGCGGGGTAGCGAGGCTGGCCTCGCCGACTTCCAGGAACTGCAGATAGTCGGCGAAGCCCGTCTCACTCGGCCCTACCGCCAAAGGCGTCGGGCCATACCGGCCGGCGAGGTACTGCAGGATGGCGATGGACTCGGTCAGCCGCACGTCGCCGTCGATAAGCAGGGGCAGGGTGCCGGTGGGATTGGCGGCGGCGAACTCGGCGTCCTTGGGCGGAAAGCCCGCGTTCACCACCTCGCAAGGCAGGCCCATCTCCTCGATCATCCAAAGGACCCGCATCGAGCGGGTCCTGGGTGAATGGAAGAGTTTCATCGCCGCAAACCCTTTGAAACGCTGGCCTTAGGTGTTCATCGACTGGAAGAAATCGGCGTTGTTCTTGCTCTGGCGCAGCTTATCCATGAGGAACTCGATGGCGTCCTGCGGGCCCATCGGGTTGAGGATCCGGCGCAGGATGTAGGTCTTCTGCAGGATGTCCTTCGGGGTGATGAGCTCTTCCTTGCGGGTGCCGGACTTGAGGATGTCGATGGCCGGGAAGATGCGCTTGTCGGCGACCTTGCGGTCGAGGATGATTTC
>PLSW01000017.1 GCA_003165275.1 Caulobacteraceae bacterium | reverse complement strand
CGCTGGCCGAGGAAAGCGAGTGGATCGCCGCCTCGCCCAAGGCGCGCCAGGCCAAGTCCAAGGCGCGCCTGGCCGCCTACGACGAGATGGTCAATCAGCAGGACCGGGAAAAGCAGAGCTTCGCCACCATCCAGATCCCCCCCGGCCCGCGCCTGGGCAACGTGGTGATCGAGGTCGATGGGCTGGAGAAGGAATACGGCGACAAGATCCTGTTCAAGGGCCTGTCGTTCAAGCTGCCCCCCAACGGCATCGTCGGCGTCATCGGCCCCAACGGCGCCGGCAAGTCGACCCTGTTCAAGCTGATCACCGGGCAGGAAAAGCCGGACGCCGGGACCATCCGCCTCGGCGAGACGGTGAAGCTGGCCTATGTCGACCAGAGCCGCGACGACCTGAAGCCGAACGATACGGTGTGGCAGGCGATCTCCGGCGGCCTGGACGTGATGAAGGTCGGCAATCGCGAGTTGATCAGCCGCGCCTATGTGGGCTCGTTCAACTTCAAGGGCGGCGACCAGCAGAAGAAGGTGGGGCAGCTGTCCGGGGGCGAGCGCAACCGGGTCCACCTGGCCAAGACCCTGACCGAGGGCGGCAACGTCATCCTCCTCGACGAGCCCACCAACGACCTGGACATCGAGACCCTGCAGAACCTGGAGGACGCCCTGGAGCAGTTCGCCGGCTGCGCGGTGGTGATCAGCCACGACCGCTGGTTCCTGGACCGGCTGTGCACCCACATCCTCGCCTTTGAGGGCGACAGCCACGTGGAATGGTTCGAGGGCAACTTCGAGGCCTATGAGGAAGACAAGAAGCGCCGCCTGGGCGCGGACTCGCTGATCCCGCACCGGATCAAGTACCAGAAGTTCGGTCGGTGACGGCGGGGGTCTCGCAGCCCCTTCCACCCGTTGAGGTGACGCCCGCCGGCCTGGATCGGCGGGCGCTCATCGATGGAATGATGCAGTTCTACATCTACGACTTCTCCGAGTTCGAGCCGGCGGGCTCGGACGCGTTCGAGCTGAACGCCGAGCACCGGTTTGATCCCTATCCCCTGGACGACTACTGGCGGGACGCGGACCGGCATCCGCTGATCATCGAGGCCGGGGGTCGGCCGGCAGGCTTCGCCCTGATCAACGCCGTCGCCCATTCCGGCGGGATCTGCGAGCACTCCATGGCCGAGTTCTTCGTCATGCGGAAGCACCGCCGGGGCGGGGTGGGGGCGCGGGCGGTGGCCCGGATCCTGCCGATGTTCCCGGGACGCTGGGAGATCGCCGTCGCCCGGCGCAATGCGCCGGCCCTGGGGTTCTGGCCGCGGGCGGTGGGGGCGCTGGACTGCGTGCGCGACCTGCGGACGGTGGAGATGGACAGTGAGCTTTGGCGGGGGCCGATTTTGCAGTTCGAGGTCATCGATCCGGTGTGAGCGCTCAGCTCACTCAAAGCGCCAGTTGCACCCGGATTGCGCGTTCGAGCGCAGCCATATCCGCCGCCGACAACTGGTCGATGCGTCCGCGGAGCCGCTGTTTGGAGGCGGTCGCGATCTGGTCGGATGCGGCCTTTCGGCGCTCGCCGTTCAGCGCGACATAGGCCTCGCCGGGATAGAGCCGCTCGACATTGGTGGTCAGGGGGACGACCTGGACCCTGTTGAGCACCTCGTTCGCGGCATTGTTGCTGATGATGACCGCCGGCCGGGTCTTGCGCGCCTCGCCGCCGACGGCAGGGTCGAAGGCGATCCACCAAACTTCGCCGCGCCGGGGGAATTCAGTCGCCATCGCGGGTCGCGTCACCGATCAGGTCGTCGGTCCACTCCGCGGCCTCCCGCTCGCGCACGCCATCAGCCGCCATCTCGCGGTAGCCTTCCAACAGGGAATCACCAGTCACCAGCGGCTTGGCCAGGTCATTGAGGAACCGGCTGATCCGCCGGCGCCCCACCCGAACGTAGAGGCCGTCATAGACGTCTTCATCGACGGTGATCGTGAGTTTCCGAACCATTCCGCTATCCTATACGTATAGCTACACGTACTCAATCATTCCGCGCTTCGGCGACCGCGGGCAGGGGCGGCGGCCTTGCCTCAATGACCGACCGCGGGAACCTCGCCGTACCGGTTGGGCCCAGGGTCGCCGCGCAGGAAGCCGATCTCCACCAGGCCCCAGACGCCCAGTCCCAAGCCTCCGAGGGAGAATGGCAGGCTCGCCAGCGCAGCGGCGGTCGTCTCGCGGGACACGAGCAGGTTGGCGACGGCCGCGCAGAAAAAGGGGCCGGCCATGAACAGCGCCCACCACCACACGTTCTTGCCCCGGTCGTGCAGCCGCCGAAGGGTGGTGGCCAGGAACAGGGCCACGCCCGGAATGACGCCCAGCAGGAGCACCCCGCCGGCCGGCCCGACGGTGAGAATGGCGAACAGGCCAAGGGCCCAGAACACCGCAATCAGCACGGCGCTGATCAGATAGGCCCGCCAGTAGCCGAGCCGGCTGGTGCGGCCACGCAGGCTGAATAGCATTCCCATGTTCACCCCCTGTTCTGGATGAACTTACCGGAGAATGTGCGTCGCGCAAGCCCCGGTTGTGCTCGCCTAGGCTAGTTCGCGTCCATAAACCTCTG
>PLSW01000392.1 GCA_003165275.1 Caulobacteraceae bacterium | reverse complement strand
GCGTGGATGAGTTGCAGGTCGTCGGCGCGGTCGCGGCTGAGGGACCGCGAGCCGTAGACGGCGCGGAGAACCTGGGCGATCGGCTCGCTCCATGCGGGCAGAGGCTGGCGGCGGCCCGGATGGCCGGGGGCCAGGTCGGTCAGCGCGGCGGACAGGGACGCGATGGCCTGGGCGCCTTCGTCTGCGGGAAAAGCTTGGTCGGCGGTCAGGGCCAGGTGGTCNNGAGTTTCGATCCACGACGCGGCGGGCGGGCGCGGGAGATGCGCGACCACGTAACTCTCCATATCGGGGTGGCGCAGAAGAGGGGCCAGGTCGTCGTAGCGCCGCGAGGCGAGGAAGCGCGCCAAAGCCGCCAGCAGCGTCACCGGGCGACTTTGGGAGAGAGGCCGGCCCAGGGCGCTGCGGGCGGGGATATCGGCCAGGTCGAGGCTGCGCGAAAGCGCCGGGGCCAGAGTATCGTCGCCCAAACCGATGGTGACCTGATCGGGGGCGAACGAATCGCCCGGGGCTGCGCTGCGAAGCAGGTGCACGGCTTCAAGGGCCTGGTCGCGCGGGCGGTCGGCGACGTGGACGCAGCGGCGGTCGAGGCTGATATGCCGATCCACCCAGCGCTCGACGAGCAGGCAGCCCAGGGCGTCAAACAGGTCGGCGTCCTGAGATGGCGCGTGGATCAGGGCGGTGACCGAGGCGTCCAATTGCCCGAGCATCGCGCGCACCACCCGGCTCAGGTCCGCCGTGGCCAGCAGGACGATGTCGCAATCAGATGCTCCGGGTGTGTCGGAGGTTCCGGACGGATCGCGGGCCCGGAGGGCCTGGGCGTTGCTGATGGCCTGGAAGCGGGCGGCGTGACGGTCCTGGAATCCCGCGGCGGCGAGGGTCTGCTCGTAGGAGTCCTGAAGCTGGGCCAGCGCCTCCCAGCGGTCCTGGTCGGTGAAGTCGAACCGGGCGCTGCACAACGGCGCGACGTCGGCGCAGCGCAGGTGCTCGGCGGCGAGGTCGTCGTGCAGGCGGGCGAGGTCCTGGGCCAGCAGCGTCCAGGATGGCAGGTCGTCAGGTTCGGGCGGCTGCTTCACGACGCGGGCGAGCAAGTCCGCAGGCGCCGCCCGCAGGCTTTGCACCCGGGCCAGCAGGGCGCCGAGGTCGTCGGCCACCGGCTGCGCCGGCGTGTAGAGGTATTCGGGCAAGTCGCCGACGGTGATGATTCGCGGCGGGATGAGCGGGCCCTGGGGCGCGGGGGCTCCGGGCGTTCCCCCGGCGGCCTGGTCGGCGAGGATTTCCAACAAGCGCCGGCCGGCGCGGCGGGAAGGGGTGACGATCAGGACCCGGCCCAGGTCAAAGGCCAGGGCGGTGGCGTAGCGGCGGCGCAGAAAGTCCGCCGCCTGGTGCAGGCCGGGGCCGTCCCAACCGAGAAAAACGCGCTCGACAGGCATGGGCGATTACGGGCCGATTCCCACCTGCAACTCCACCACGTTGTTGGGCGATTCCGGGCCCTCCCACCACAGGTATACCTCGCGCGTCTCATCGGTGGGCGTGTAGCCGGCGGCGCCGAGCTGCGCGAAGAGCTTGCCGAAGGCCTCCCCCAGACCAGTGACCGGCCCGGTGTAGTACGCGGTGGCGGCGCGGAACGCCGGCAGTTTCTTGACCTTCAGGTCGCCCAGGTCCTTCGTGTCCGGCTCGACGATGAACCCCGTATCCAGGGCGAACGGCTGATCGGGGTCGCCGGTGCAGCCGTGGTACACGAAGAGCGCCGGGCCGCTCAGGGCCAGGTGATTCTCCCTGGCCTTGGCGGGGATGGGCAGGAAGTTCCGCTCCAGGACCTGGGGCATGGTGGTGAGCGTGGTGCGGGCACTGCCGCAGAGGTAGCCGGGGACTTCCTTGACGTCCTTGACGATGAGGTCGGAGACGCGGCCGTGCCCCGCGGGCGCCCGGGCCTGGGGTTGAGTGGCCGGCGGCATCGGCGGCGCGGCAAGGGCGTCCCCGGCCCCCAGCCACGCGGCGCCCAGGAGCGAGGCCGCCAGGACAAGAATGAATCTGGACATTTGATATCTCCTTGTTCTTGGCGGCGGTTATCGTTTCAGGATCGCCGCGACGGCGGCGGGGCTCATCGGGCTGGGGGAAAGGGGTTGTTTCTTGGTCTGCTTGCCCTGGCCCGAGACCATGCTGGCCTCGAGGCGGCCGGCGGCGCCNNACATGGCGGCTTCGAGGCGGCCGGCGGCGCAGCGCCGGCATCCGCACAGGGAGACGGCGATGCGCTGCGGCAGTTTGGCGGCCGCCTTGCGCTCCGCGGCCAGCTCGGCCAGGGCCGCCTGGAAGGCCTGGGCGTCGTCGGCTGCCGCCAGGGCGCGGAGACGGGCAAGCGTGGCCTGAGCGTGGTCCACAGCCGCCGCGGGCATGGCGGCCGCCACGGCCCGATCTTCGGGGCTCTGCGCCTGCTTGTTGATTTTCTTAAGTTCCTTCCGGCTGATGCTCGCCGGGATCAGGCCCAGTTGCCGCCGCCGCATGTACACCCCGCAAGGCTCGCAGTAGGGGTACTTGAACAGCACCAGGGGCAGGACCAAACACCCGAAGATGAAGCCGGCGATCTCCAGGGCCTTGAAGGCATAGCCCCAGGCGCCCAGGGGCTGGCCCGGCAGGCCGGTGGTCGTGTCTTTCCACGCAAACGAGCGGGTCACGCGATCGAAGTACGCGAAGAAGCCGACGTGCGACGCCCCGTTGTAGAGCGACACCAGGTGTTCATATTGGAGGTATTCGGCGAGGAAATACACCCAGGTCTGGAACAGAACGACCGTTACGAGCAAGCCCTTGTTGATCTTCAGGCCCGTCAACCACGAGGCGATGCCGTACCCCGACCCCGCGGCGATACCGACCAGGATCGCGCCGCTGGGGATCACGAAGACGTGGTAGTACAACAGCGGGTTGAAGTCGGCGTACTTGCCCAGCAGGTACACCGCCAGCAGGGTCAGGGCCGAGGTGGCCAGGCCGCTGACGATCACGACCTCGTGGGCGCGTTTGCGGCTGGGGGGCGAAATGATGGCTTGGTCGGTCATGAATGGCCTCGACCACCCCCAAAGGGAAATCCGGCTCGGACACGGGGGTGCATTGTAACGGGTCGCGGCGGGCTTTCCGCGGGCGAAGACGCCGGGA
>PLSW01000161.1 GCA_003165275.1 Caulobacteraceae bacterium | reverse complement strand
GTCTCGACCGCTTCTCCCTCGGACGCGGCGATGACGTCCTTGGGGATTAGCAGCAGCACCGGCAGGATCAGGGCGTAAACCGCCGTCGTGGCGACCACGCAGTAGAGGAATCCATTGCGCGGACTGGCGTCATAGACGGCCGAACCAAAGGCGTCGCTGGCGCGCAGCGACAGAAGACCGATCCCCCCGACCAGCATCATCAGGGTGCCTTGCAGCCCGGCCGGGCAGGAGCGCATCGCTAGGTCGACGAAGGCGCAGGTCGCGACGCCGCCCATCAACCCCATTGGGACGGCGAGGAACAGCGCCTCGGTTCCCGAATGAATGAAGGCCAGCGGGACCAGTTGCGGCACGGTGAGGATCGAGCCGATCCACAACAGGGTCCTCAACGAGAACTTCTTGCAGAGCAGTCCGTAGGCGAGGAAGCCGGGGATGAAGGAGGCGGAGATGAGGCCATTGAACTCGCCGTAGATGGCGTCCGGCGCATGCAGGACGTTGCTCAGGTAATACTGCATCGGCGTGTTCAGCCCCGGGGTGAACTGGAACAGCAACACGACCAGCACAGCCGGATAGATCGGTCGGTGCTTCAGCAGACGCTTCACGTCGCCGACAAAATCCAGGCCCCGCGCCTGGGGCCGGTCGTAGGCGGTCTTGAAGACGGCGCGCGGCTTCCACAGGCCCATCAGCACGATCAGCGCAGTCAACCCGGCCATCAGCAGGAAGGTCGCACTGTAGGTCAGGTGGCTGGTCACATAGCCGCCGAGGACACCGGCGGCGAAGGTGGTGAGCATCGCAATGATCTGCCAAAGGGCGCTCAGCCGTCCCGACATGAGCTGTTCCTGCGCGGTCAGGGCCATCAGTCCCTGATAGGCGGCGGCGATGAAACGGAACGCCACCATGGCCAGCAACATGCCAACGAACAGGCTCGTGTAGGACAGGGGCAGGATCGCCAGCCCCAGGAAGACGGCGATCGCCGCTGGCGCGAAGATCAGGAAGAAGCCCCTATCCCGCAGGCCGAAGGGGTTGAACAGGTCCCGCGAGAGACCGAACGCGAACGAGAAGTAGATGGGAATCGCGGTCAGGACCCGGAACTGGGAGACCTGCGAAGCCGTGGCGTGAAGCTGGTTTTTCAGCATGTAGGCGGTGGTGATATCGAGCAGATACTCGTGCGGCGACGCCACATAGACGAGGAAGGTCAAGAGGCCGAAATAGACAAAGACGTCGCGGCGGGCGGCGGCGCCGGCGGTGGCGGCTTGATTGGCCATCTGCTGCTTGTCTCTCCCGTCAGGCGACTGCAAATCTTAGGCGCCGCGGCGGCGAAGGGCGAGGCCGGTTTGTCCGCGGGCAGGGCCGGCCCGAGGTCCGTGGCCGATCCTCCGGGGACCATTTCGACTGTCGCCCGTAGACGCCGCAGCAGCTCCATATATGGACATCTTGTCGAGGTTCGACTAAGTGTCAACTTATAAGCCGCAGCCCGGAGGAAGAGCCCTGAGTGTGAGTTCCGAGCCGCTGCCGGTGACCTATGAGGACATCCTCGCAGCCGCCGAGCGCATTGATGGCGTGGCCCACCGCACGCCGGTGATGACGTCGAGCTCGCTGGATGACGCCCTTGGCTGCGCCGCCCTGTTCAAATGCGAAAACTTCCAGCGAACGGGCGCCTTCAAATTCCGCGGCGCTTACAACGCCATCGCGTCGCTCTCGGACGAGGCCCGGCGCCGGGGGGTGGTGACCTATTCCTCGGGAAATCACGCCCAGGCGATCGCCCTTGCCGGCCGGCTGCTAGAGACCGCAACAACGATCATCATGCCCAAGGACGCCCCGCGGGTGAAGGTCTAGGGCGCCCGGCGCTATGGCGGCGAGGTGCTGTTCTATGACCGCTATGCGGAGAGCCGCGAGGAGATCGGCCGGCGGCTCGCCGAGGACCGGGGACTGTCGTTGATCCCCCCCTACGACCACCCGCATGTCATCGCCGGCCAGGGCACGGCGACCAAGGAACTGATCGAGGCGGCCGGGCGCCTCGACCGCCTGTTCGTGTGCCTGGGCGGCGGCGGCCTGCTGGCGGGGGCGGCCCTGGCTGCGGCGCGGCTGTCGCCAAACTGCAAGGTGATCGGGGTCGAGCCCGAGGCCGGCGACGACGGCCGGCAGTCCCTGCGCGCAGGCCACGTTGTCCACATTCCCGCGCCGCGCTCAATCGCCGACGGGGCGTTGGTGACTCATGTCGGCGGCGTGAACTTTCCGATCATCCAGGCTCTGGTCGACGACATCGTGACCGTGTCCGACGCGATGCTCGTCGAGACGATGCGGCTCTTCGCCGAACGGATGAAGATGATCGTCGAGCCCACAGGCTGCCTGGGCGCAGCGGCGCTGCTGTCGAAGGCCCACCACCGGCCCGGCGAGCGGGTTGGGGTGCTGGTGAGCGGCGGCAATGTCGACCTGGACCGTTTCGCCGCTCTGGTCGGGGGTACGACGTGAGGGCGACCGGGCTGTCCGTTGACGTTGACGATGGCGCGCGCGCCGGCCGCGCGGCGCCGCCGAAGGCCGCATGACGATGATTCTGGTCACCGAGAAACAGGTCGAGCAGCTGGCCGACTACGATGCGCTGATCGACGCCATGGACGAGGTGTTCCGCGCCGGCTCCCGCGGGGAGGTGGAAACCTTTCCCTTCGTACGATCTGTGTTGCGGGGCGAGGGCAGCCTCTTTGGGGTGAAGTCGGGATGCAACTATGCGACCGGCGATCTGGGCCTGAAGTGCGGCGGATATTGGAGCCACAACGCCGGCAAGGGGCTCGACCGGCACCAGTCGACGGTGCTGATGATCGACATCGACACCGGACAGCCGAAGGCCCTGGTCGCCGGCAACAATCTGACAGCCCTGCGCACGGCGGCGGCGGCGGCGGCGGCGGCGCGCCGGCTGGCGCCAAAGGACGCGGAGCAGGTCGCGATCCTGGGGACCGGCCGCCAGGCGCTCTTCCAGCTCGAGGCGCTATGCAAGGTGCGCCCGATCCGCAGCGTCGCGGCCTGGAGCCGCTCTCCGGCCCATGTCGACGATTTCGGGCGGCGGGTGCGGGATCTGGGCCTTGAGTTCCGCGGCGCCCACTCCGCACGCGCCGCCACCCAGGGCGCCGACATCATCGTCACGGTGACCCCCGCCCGGGAGGCGATCATCCATCTCGCCGACGTCAGGCCGGGGGCGCATATCAACGCCATGGGTTCGGACACCCAAGGCAAGCGCGAGTTGTCGGACGACCTGTTGGCGGCGGCCCGGATCTGGACCGACGACATCCAGCAGGCCAGCGCCATCGGCGAATGCCAGCACCTGTCGGACCTGTCGTCGGTCGCTGAACTCGGGCGATTGTTGATCGACGGCGCCTATCCGTCGCGGGCTTCCGACGACATAACCGTCTTCGACGGAACGGGTCTGGCGCTGCAGGATCTGGCCGCGGCGAACCTGATCATTGCGGCTGCGGTGAACAGCGGCTGCGCGCAGACCATCGCCTTCTAGACGAGAGCCGACGACATGAACGACCCCTTGGACGCCCTTTCCCTGGAGACCATCCGCCACTGCCGCGACGCCCTCGGCGATGCGATCGTCCGCACGCCCGTGCTGCAGTGGCAGGGGGATGCCTGCCGCGCCCTGACCGACGAGGGCACGGAGATCTGGCTCAAGCTTGAGCTGTTCCAGCGCACCGGCACCTTCAAGGCGCGCGGGGCCCTGAACAGCGTCCGGCAGCTTTCGACCGAGGCCCGGCGCGCCGGGATCACCGCCGTCAGCGCCGGCAATCACGCGGTCGCCGCCGCCTTCGCCGCCCGCCAGATGGGGGTGAGCGCCAAGGTGGTGATGATCAAGACCGCCAACGCCGCCCGGGTGGAGCGGGCGCGCAGCTATGGCGCGGAGATCGTCTTAGCCGACGACGGCCCGACCGCCTTCCGGATGGTTGAGGAGATCCGCCAGGCGGAGGGCCGCGCCATGGTCCACCCGTTCGAGGGGCCGCACGTGGCGCAGGGCACGGGGACCCTGGGGCTGGAATTCTGCGAACAGGTCGAGGGCCTGGACGCGGTGGTCATCGCCATCGGCGGCGGCGGCCTGTGCGGCGGGGCGGCGGCGGCGATCAAGCAGATCGCGCCGCATTGCCAGGTGTTCGGGGTCGAGCCGGAGGGCGCCGATTCCATGCGGCGCAGCTTCGAGGCCGGCGCGCCGGTGACGCTGCCGTCGGTGAACACCATCGCCGACAGCCTGGCGCCGCCGATGGCGCTGCCCTTCAGCTATGCGGCCTGCCGCCGGTATGTGGACGATATCGTCACCGTGACCGACGCGCAGATCCGCGGCGGGATGCTGGCCCTGTTCGAGGACCTCAAACTGGCCGTCGAACCGGCGGGCGGCGCGGCGACCGCGGGGCTGCTGGGTCCGCTCCGCGAGCGACTGAAGGGCAAGACGGTCGGAATCGTCATCTGCGGCTCCATCATCGACGCCGATTCCTTCGCCAACCATCTCCGCCTAGCGAGGCAATAGCGTGAGCGGTGCTTTTGCCCACCCCTGAGGCCAGTTGAACGGCTTGTGTACGCCGGTAGTTTGGTTCGGAGCTTTTGATCATATCCACGTGGAAATGATCAAAAGCATCGGGAGCGTACGATGCATGGTCGGACCGTAATCCACGAGGGGTCAGGGCGTCGGCGCCGTTGGACGGCAGAGGAAAAGGGTCGGATCGTGGCGTTGACACTGGCGCCGGGCGCCACTGTTTCCGACGTCGCGCGGCAATACGATTTGAGCCCTCAGCACCTGTTCCTTTGGCGGCGTTCAGCCAAGGAGGGCAAGCTGGTGCTGCCGGTTGACGATGACTTCGAATTTGCGCCCGTTGTAACCGCGGGCCGGTCTCCGGCCCAACCGCTGGGCGGAGGGCGCAGACTTGAAACCCTGCTGTTTTCGCTCCCGTCGTCGGATGGGCAGGTGGCTGAACTCACACCAGCCCCTCCGACGACGAGAGCGGGCGATGCTGAGTTCAGGCAGATGAAGACCCTGCAGAAGTTCAGCTCCGTCCACGCCTCCGTCCACAACCACTTCAATCAGGATCGCCATCTAGTCCACACTGACAACGGGTCGGATTTTCGGAGCCGATCGTTCGCCCGCGCCTGCAGCAATCTCGGCATCGAGACCGATCTCCGCCCCGTCGGCGCGCCCCGCTAGCGATCACCGCGGATTCCTGAGCACCCACGCGGCCGTCTACAACACCTTCTACACGCAGCGCCATCTGACCAGCAGATGGACACTTCGCGTGCTCAGATCGGGAGCCTTCCAGGCGTGGTCACAGGCGACCTGCGCCTAGATTCTGGAAGGGTAGGTGCCCTCCCGACCTTACCGCGTTAAGCTGACAGCTCTCCCGCGCGGGCAAGGGCGGGTGACCCCGTGGAATTGCGCGCGCCTCGACATCATGACCAGGCGACGCCGATCGCCAGCAAGACCGCAAAGGCCAGCGACAGC
>PLSW01000196.1 GCA_003165275.1 Caulobacteraceae bacterium | reverse complement strand
CCTTATGCTCGCCGCCTGCGGCAGCCTCGGCGGCCCCGCGCCGCTTGCCGGGTCATCCTCCGCTTCCATGCCCGCCGCTCCGGCGCCGCAAGCCGCGGCGCCCGCCGCCCAGCCCGTCGCCCAGGCCGGCCCGCCGCCGTCGGCCGCCGTCTGGCCGCAGACCTACGCCGACCTGCCGCCGGATCCGGCCATGCGGTTCGGGACCCTCTCCAACGGCCTGCGCTATGTGGTGATGAAGAACGCCACTCCGGGCGGGCAGGCCAGCTTGCGGATGCGGATCAACGCCGGCTCCCTCAATGAGACCCCCGCCCAGCAGGGCCTCGCCCACTTCCTCGAGCACATGGCCTTCAACGGCTCGACCCACGTTGCCCAGGGGGAGATGATCAATATCCTCGAGCGGCACGGCCTGGCCTTCGGCGCCGACACCAACGCCTCCACCTCCTGGGAGGAGACGGTCTACAAGCTCGACCTGCCGCAATCCGACGACGACACCGTCGACACCTCGTTGATGCTGCTGCGGGAGATCTCCGGCGAACTGACCTTGAGCCAGACCGCCATCGACAAGGAAAAGGGCGTGGTGCTCTCCGAGGAGCGGCTGCGCGATACGCCGGGCTACCACGTGCTGAAGCAGAACCTGGGCTTCACCCTGGAGGGCCAGCGCGCCGCCGACCGCTTCCCCATCGGCCTGGTGAAGGTGATCCAGGACGCCACCCGGGCGCAGATCAGCGACTTCTATCGCGCCTATTACCGCCCCGAGCGGGCGGTGCTGATCGCCGTCGGCGACTTCGACCCGGACGCCATGGAGGCCAGGATCAAGGCCCGCTTCGGCGACTGGACCGGCGCAGGGCCCGCCGGCGGCGACCCCGACCTCGGCGCGCCGCTGCGTCGCGGGTCCACTGTGCGGCTGATGGTCCAGCCTGGGGCGCCGCAGATGGTGCAGTTCGACTGGGTCTCCCCCCCCGACCTCGCCGCCGACAGCAAGGCCAAGCGCCGCCGCGACACCATCGAGGCCCTGGGGCTGGCGGTGCTGAACCGGCGGCTGGACCGCATGGTCCGCGCGGAGGATCCACCGTTCATCAGCGCCGGCGCCTATGCGGCGACGGAGTTCCATTCCGCCCGGGTGCTGACGTTGCAGACCACCGCCCGGGGCGGGGAGTGGCGCAAGGCCCTGACCGCGGCCGACACCGAGGCCCACCGGCTGGTGAAATTCGGCGTTTCCGCCGCCGAACTCGGCCAGGAGATCGACGCCTATCGCGCCTCGCTGAAGTCGGCGGCGGACGGCGAAGCCACCCGCACCACCCCCAGCGTCGCCGACGACATCGTCAGCACCCTGTCGACCCCCGAGGTGGAGACCAGCCCGGCGGAAGACCTGGCGCTCTTCGACGAGGCCGTGAAGGGGTTGACCCCGGCGGAGGTCGAAAAAGCCATCGCCGCCGCCTTCGCCGGCTCGGGACCCCTGGTGTTCGTGGCCACGCCCACGGCCATCGACGGCGGGGAGAAGCTGGTCACCGCGGCCCTCGCCGCCGCCGAGGCCGCCCCCGTTACCGCTCCCTCGGTCCGCGAGGCGGTGGGCTGGCCCTATGAGACTTTCGGAACGCCGGGCGAGGTCGCCCAGCGTACCGAGGTCGCCGATCTGGACACCACCTTCGTGCGCTTCGCCAACGGCGTGCGGCTGACGATCAAGCCGACCAAGTTCCGCACCGACCAGGTGCTGGTGAAGGCGCGCATCGGCGGCGGGCGCAGGGACCTGCCCCAGGACCGGCCGACCACCGCCTGGGCCGCCCCCTCGGCGTTCCCGGAGGGTGGCCTGGACCAGCTGTCGGCGCAGGACCTGGACGAGGCGCTGCGCGCCAAGATCGTCGGCCGCCAGTTCGCGGTGGATGACGACGCCTTCGCCCTTGTGGGCGTCACCCGGCCGGACGACCTCGACACCCAGCTGCAGCTGCTGGCCGCCTATATCGCCCATCCCGGCTGGCGACCCGAAGCGTTCCAGCGCATGCACGGCGCCGCCCCGACCATTCTCGACCAGCTGGGCGCGACCCCTGGGGGCGTGCTCAACCGCGACCTCGCCGGCCTGCTGCACGGGGGCGATCCCCGCTGGGGCCTGCCCAGCCGCGCGCAGATCGCCGCCCAGACCCCGGAGCAGATGAAGACCCTGCTGGCGCCGGAGCTGGCGAACGCGCCGATCGAGCTGGTGGTGGTCGGCGACGTCAACGCCGACAAGGTCATCGAGGCCGTCGCCGCCACCTTCGGCGCCCTGCCCGCCCGCGCCGAGGCGCCGGCCGGGCCGGAGCCGACCATCGGTTTCCCCGCCCCGACCCCGGCGCCGTTGGTGCTGACCCACGCCGGCCGGGCCGACCAGGCCATCGGCCTCGTCGCCTGGCCCACCGACGACTTCCTGTCGGACACCCAGAAGGCGCGCAACCTGGTCATCCTCAGCGATGTCATGGAGCTGCGGCTGATTGACCAGCTGCGCCGGGCCGAGGGGGCGACCTACTCCCCCTCCGCCAGCGAACAGGCGTCGGACGCCTTCGCCCACTACGGCTATCTATCGGCGCGGGTGGAGATTCCCCCGGCCAAGCTGGACGGGTTCTTCAGCGACGTGGCCAAGATCGTCGCCGACCTGCGCACCACCCTGGTCACGCCGGACGAGCTGCAGCGGGCCAAGGCGCCGGCGGTGGAGGCCCTGGAAAAGCGCCGACAGACCAATGAATACTGGCTCACCGCCCTCGCCGGCGCCCAGACCGACCCGCGCAAGGTGGCGGCGATCCGCTCGTCGGAGGCGCAGCTGCAGCACGTCAGCGCCGAGGATCTGCGCCGCACGGCCCAGGCCTATCTGCGGGACGACAAGGCGTGGAAGCTGGAGGTGAGGCCGGCGAAATAGGTCTGAGGCGGCAGCAGACGCAACTCGAGGCCTTCTCCCCTCGGGGGAGAAGGTGGACGCCGAAGGCGGACGGATGAGGGCCCGCGCCGGCCCATCCGCCATTTTGTTTAAGCTGAATCTAAGCGGTTGAAATAAATTGGCAAACGCTGGCGCGGCCCCTCATCCGGCCCTTCGGGCCACCTTCTCCCGCGAGGGGAGAAGGCCTATGTCAAATGGCCTTCGGTATGACTGAACGAGCCGTTTGCAGATGCGTGCATCCTCTAGCCGTCTACGGGGAGGTGCTGGAAGCGTGCCGCCTAATACATGAACCCGCCGACGCCGCCGTCGAGGCTCATCATCGTGGCCGTGCCGGTGCGCACCGTCTCCTCGCGGTAGACGGTGTATCTCTCCTCGGTGATCATGGCGAGGATCTTCACTCCGGCGCCGAAGCGGCGCAGCAGGGAGCGTTCGTTGCAGTCGCGGGCCGGCTTCTGGGCGCGGCAGTCCACGGCGCCGCCGGGGGCGTGATAGAGGGCCTGACCCTTGTCGCAGGCCAGGATGCGGCCGTGGTCGAAGTCGATGCGGCCGTCGTAGTCGGCGATGGTCGCCTGCATGTGGGTCCCGGCGATGCAGCGGTAGAGCTCGCCCTCGAAGGCGTCGTCAATCTCGCGGTCCGGGGTGGTCTGCGAGGCCGGGTGGGGCACCTCCTTGTCGTCCAGGCAGGCGGCCTGGATCACCACGCGGCGGGTGATCTTACGGGTGGCTTCATAGGCTGTGCGCTTGAGCATCGCGCCTTCGACATCCAGGCCCTGGACCATGCCCTGGGCCCCGGGGATGGCGTAGCCGCCGCCGCCGCCGCCGCCGCCGCCGAAGAACACCGTCGATCCGGCGCTGCCGGACGCGCTGGCGTTGGCGCTGGCGTTGGCGCTGGCCTGGGCCGAGGCGCTGGCGTTGACCACCACCGAGGCGCCGACGAAGACGTTGACGCCGGGGACGTTCACCGTGTGGCCGGGGGGCTGGCAGCAGGGATAGGACGGGGGCGGCGGCGGAGTGGGCGGCGCGCAGCAGGGCGGCGGCGGCGAGCAGCCGCAACCGCCGGCCAGGGCCGCGCCGGCGGCCACGGCGCTGAGCGCCAGGCCGGCTAGGCCTGCGAGCAGGAATTTGATGGGCGCGCGCATGGCGGCTCTCCGTTGGTCCGTTCCGGCCCTGCAAGAATCGCACCGTCCGGCCGCAATCGTCCCATTTCGAAACGATCCGGCGGCTGGCCCGGGTCTTCCTGCAACCCCCGTGCGGTCAAGGCGGCCGTGAAAGGGTGGCTTTCGTGTCCCATTCAAATACGGAACAGTTGATAGACTATTGGCGAAGCCGCGGAACGCCGGGTTCGGCGCCGCAACGCTCGGCCATCGACCCGTCGGAACTGACCCACGTGCTGCCGCAGATCTTCATCCTGCGGCGGGTGGCGCCGCGGCAATTCCACTTCCGACTGGTGGGCGGACTGATCGCCGACCTGCACGGCCGCGACCTGCGCGAAGAGCCGTTCCTGAAGCTTTGGGACGAGGCCGACCGCTCGCAGCTGAGCCTGGCCCTGGAGGCCGCCCGCCGCCAGGCCGAGCCCATCGTCGTCGACTGCCAGGCCCGCACCCTGGACCATGGGCGACTGTCCCTGGAAATGCTGCTGGCGCCGCTGACCAGCGCCGACGGGGAGATCGACCGGCTGCTGGGCTTCTACCAGCCCCTGTCGCCGGTCACCGCCCTGGCCGGCCGGCCGCTGGCGGCCCTGTCGCTCAGCCATATCCGGCTGATGGGGTCGGGGCGGCCGATGGTTCCGTTCCCGCACCTGCGGCTAGCGACGGTGGACGGGCGGACGGTGGGGTAGGGTTCGGCGACGATCCTCTTAGTCCTCCCCGCGTGCGGGGAGGTGGCCCGGAGCAAAGCGACGGGCCGGAGGGGCAAGTGCGGGCCACAACTTGCCCCGTCATCTCGCTGCGCTCAATGACACCTCCCCGCGCGCGGGGAGGACTAGAAGACCAGGGGAATCGCTTCAGGTTAA
>PLSW01000050.1 GCA_003165275.1 Caulobacteraceae bacterium | reverse complement strand
CGTTAACCTGAAGCGATCGCCCTGGGCGTCGGGCCGTCGCCGCTGGCGTCCATCCGCTGGTCGTACTACTGTCGCTCTCGGGCGCTGCGCTCTTCGCCCACGTGGTCGAGGAGATGCTGGAAGGGGACACCAGCGCCTCCGACAACGCCATCCTGCTGGCCCTGCGGGTTCCCGGCCATCTGGCGACGCCGATCGGGCCGAGTTGGCTGTTGCAGTCGGCGATCGATATTTCGGCGCTTGGCGGCTTCACCTTCATCTGGCTGTTCACGTTGGCCACGGCGGGTTTCTTCGCCCTGACCAGGCGCTGGCGAACCATGGCGATCTTCCTGGGCGCCATCGTCGGCGCCTCGGTGCTCGATGTTGTGCTGAAGCTCAGCTTTCACCGCGCGCGGCCCCAGATCGTGCCGCACCTGACACAGGTCGACACCGGCAGCTTCCCCAGCGGCCATGCGATGATCTCGGCGGCGACCTATCTGACCGTCGGGGCGTTGCTGGTGTCGAGTCAGAGTTCACGGGGCGCGCGGCTCTACGTTCTCGGCCTCTCGGTGGCGATCACCCTGCTGATTGGACTCAGTCGGCTCTACCTCGGGGTTCACTGGCCGTCGGACGTGGTGGCCGGCTGGAGCGCGGGGGCGGCCTGGGCGCTGCTGTTCTGGATCGTCGCGCGCCGGACGGAGGTCACCGGCGGGGAGGGGGCGCGGCTCAGCCCTTCAGAAACGCGATGATCGCCGGGTTGGCGGCGCGGTCCTGCAGCATGAAGGGGTGGCCGCCGTCGAAGAACTGCAGCCGGGCGTCGGGAATTCGAGCCGCCATGCGTTCCTGGGTCTCCGGAAGGGCGATCCCGTCGTAGCGGCCCGCGGCGATCAGCACCGGGCAGTCGATCCGCGGCAGCCGGTCCCAGGTGTCGTGCAGCGCCCGCGCCTCCAGTTGCCGGCGCGCGCCCATGGCGTGGCCGGGCTCGCCCGCGAAAGGATCGGCGGAGGCCAAGGCGAGCATCATCGCGTAGGCCTCGGGCTTGTCCCTGGCCCAGGCCTCGTTCCAGCGCGTGTCGTTATGCGGGATCACCCGCTTCGCCCGCGCCTCGCGGTCCAGGTGCTGGATCTCGTGGAAGGCAAACGAGGAACCGCCGGCGCCCCCCGGCGACGTGCAGGCCAGCGCCAGACGCCGCACCCGCGCTGGATGCCGCAACACCAGCTCCTGCGCCACCATGCCGCCGAAGGACACCCCGAGCACCAGGGCGCTTTCCCAGCCCAGATGGTCCATCAACCCCGCCGCGTCGTCGGCGTATCCGGCCATGGAATAGGCCGCATCGGGCTTGGAGGTCTGGCCGAGGCCGCGCTGATCATAGGCCAGGACGTCGAAGGCCTCGGGATAGGGGCCGTCGAAGACATTGGGCTTGTTGCGCAGATCGCCCCCGGTTCCGGAGATGAACAGCAGCGGCTCGCCCGCGCCGCGGCGTTCGTAGAAGATGTCGATATCGCCTACGGTCGCGTGCGGCATGAGGGGTCCGAAGGGCGCCTATTGCTGGGTGGGGTGCAACACGCTCAGGTCATAGCCCAGCTGCCGCGCCCGGGATTCGATGGCGTCGCGCACCTGCGGTGAGGGGCGGGCCGCGCGGCTCAGCAGCCACAAATAGCGGCCGGTGGGCTCGGCCATGATCGACCAGCTGTAGTCGGGGGCGTGGTCGAGCACCCAGTAGTCGCCGAGGAAGAAGGGGCCGAAAAAGGACACCTTCATCTTGGCGTTTTCGCTGCCGTCGACGACCTTGGCCTTGCCGCGGATCACCTGGGGCGGCGCGTTGACGCTGCCCTTGCGGCAGGTGTTGGTCAGCTGAATCAGCCCGTCCGGCCGCAGTTCGTAGTCGGTGCTGACGCCCTCGCAGCCGCGCTCGAACAGGTTCTCATAGCGGCCGATCTCGTACCAGATCCCCCGGTAGCGAGCCGGATCGACCGGCTTGATCGGCTGGGGGACCGACTTGTTGATGATCTGGCCGATCGCGGCGGCCTGACTGGCGCCGCCGAGGCTCGCGGCGGCGACCATGACGAGGGCGAAAAGCGTCCGACGAAAAATCATGCGACCAAACTCCGCGCGGGCCGGCGGCGTCCGCCCCGCGTTTCACTGCATCCGAATTCTAACGACACGCCGCCTCCGCCACCACGCCGCCCGGATCGACAAAGGTCCAGCCCCGCGCCTGCATTGGTTCGACCAGCTGCTTCAGGGGACCGACGCCCAGAAACCAGTGGTGGAAGAAGCTGGCGAAGCCGTCCCGCATCACATAGTCGCGCCGCGCCGACTCCAGCATCTGCGCCGGGGTGCGGACACTATGCTGATTATAGGCGCGCGGTGCGTCGTTGCCCATGTCCTCGGGCAGGACGATCTGGCCGTAAATGTCGCGGACTGGGTAGGGGAACATCTGATCAGCGTAGGTGGATTTCTCGGCGCTCGCCGGAGCGAGCGTACCAGTGTAGTACATGGACTGCTCATATCGCGCCGCAAAACGGCTCGCAACGGCGGAATAGTCGAGGGGCGAGGCCCCGTAATGCGGGAATTCGAAAATCGTCGGCCGGGGCAGGCCGGCGGCGGACCAGACCTTCAGTCCCTCGTCGATCCGGCCCAGGGCCCAGGCCTGGCTGTCCTGCGCCACGGGTCCGTCATAGCGCACGAAGTTCTTCGCATCCACGTGCGCCCGATAGAACTCGAAATCGTCCGCGCTCTTGCCGCTATAGGGATTTCGTAGGGCGTCGAGCTGGTGGGTGTGGCCGTGCATGATCAGCGTGCCGCCCTGGCTGACCATGTATCTGAGCGCGGCGGCCACCCGCGGCGCCTGCGCCAGGGTCAGTCGCCGGGGCATGGAATCGTCGTCTTTCAGGGGGTCCAGATAGGTGTCGTACACCGCAACCGAGAAGGGAACGCCGCGGCTGCGGAGATAATCGGCGATTTGTCGCAGGCGCGCGGGGTTCGCGTCGGGGCCCACGTCCTCGATGCGCACCATCGCCCGATGACGGTCAGGAGCGCCGGGATCAAGCAGGCCGGTCAGCAGGTCGGCGAACACAAGATAGCGGTCGTCCGGGCCCATGTAGGCATAGGGGTTCTCGGCGACATAGGTCAGGGCGCCGGAGCGCACCGCCCAGGGAAGCCTGGCGCCGTCGCTGCGCTCAGTGGTGGCCAGCACCTCGACCTTACCCGGTTGGGTGACCGTCACCGCCGCGATCTCGCCGGCGAGGTCGCCGCGGCGCAGGAAGTCGACCCCGTGATAGGCGACATGATTGAACCGCCCGTGATCGAACAGGCCTGGCTTGAAGCCGAACTGCCGGGCGAAGTCCGGATTCGCGGCGGCGTAGTCGGTCAGGCCGTAGCCGATCCACAGGACCGGCTTGTCGGCGTGGGACACGTCCTGAAGGAAAGCGGCCGGCAAAGCCTCGCCGTAGCTTGATCCGATGTAGACGGTGAGGTCGTGTTTGGCGACGCCGCCAGCCTGGTAGGCCGCCACCGGGATCGCGTCATAGTCAGCCCAGCGGCCGGCCAGATTCGCCGTGAACATCGCGTAGAGTTCGCCGAGATTTCCCCAGTCGCCGCTGGTATTGTAGAGTACTAATACACGCTTGGCGCGACAAGAGGGCGGCCGCGGCAACGCGCGAAAATCCGCCATCGCACGCAAGCGTTGAGTGCTAACTGTTTCTGGCGAGGCGGCTTTTGCCGCGCCCAACGGGCGAGTGAATGCGGTCGCTACTAATAGCGCCAATGCGGCGACTACGCACCATTTGTGGACCCGTTTGGTCAAACTACTGTCCTGAACTGCCCCAACCACTCGCGCGCAAGGATTTAGCAGTTTTCAGCTGATCACAAGCGTCAATAAAATGCTAACGTCGGTTCGTGAGTAAGGCGCCGACGGGGGTCGGCGAGGGCGGGGGTAGAGTATGAAGGTCTGTCTGGCGGCGGGCACGCGTCCCGAAGTGATCAAGCTGGCGCCGGTCTATGAGGCGTTTGGTCGGACGCAGGGCGCCACGCCGATCTGGATGTTTTCGGGTCAGCAGGACAGCTTGGCCCAACAGGCCTTCGACGCTTTCGGAATGACTCCCGAGATCAGCCTGCCGGGACCGGACGGATCGGCCAGCCTGGCGGCCCGGCTCGCACACCTGATCGCCGCCTTCGACGAAGCCTTGGCCAAGGCCGTCCCGGATCTGGTGGTCGTGCAAGGCGACACCTCGACCACCCTCGCCGCGGCCCTGTCGGCCTTCGCCCGCCGCATCCCGGTGATCCATGTGGAGGCCGGCCTGCGCACCTTCGACCTGGACGCGCCGTTTCCCGAGGAAGCCTGGCGGGCGATGATCAGCCAGATCGCCGCGCTGCATCTGGCCCCCACCGAGCGGGCCGCGCAGAATCTGCGCCGGGCCGGGGTGGCGCCGGAGCGGATCCACGTCACCGGCAACACCGTCGTGGACGCCCTGCGGCGGCTGGCCGGCAGCGCGCCGTCGCCGCTGACCGTTACCCCCGGCCGCAGGCTGGTGGCCGTGACCCTGCACCGGCGGGAGAACTGGGAGCAGGGGCTCGACAAGCTGCTGGACGCCGTCCTCGAAATCCGCGACAGCGCCGGCGACCTGGAGTTCGCCTTCGTGCTGCATCCCAACCCTGTCCTGCGCGAGGCCGCGGAACGTCGCTTGCGCGGGGAGGCGCGGGTGAGCGTGCTGGCGCCCCTGGCCTATCCGTCCTTCCTGGCGCTCCTGCGCGCCAGCGCCCTGGTCCTGTCGGATTCCGGGGGGGTGCAGGAGGAGGCGCCCTGTTTCGGCGTGCCGGTGCTGGTGCTGCGCGACACCACCGAACGCCCCGAGGCCGTCGAGGCCGGGGTGGCCAAGGTCATCGGCGTGGAGCGGCGGCGGGTGGTGATGGAGACCCTCTCCCTGCTGCGCGACGCCAAGGCCTACGCCGCCATGGCCCGCACCGTCAGCCCGTTCGGCGACGGCCGCGCCGCCGACCGGGTGGTGAACGCCGCCATCGAGCTGCTCGACCCCCGTCTGGCGGCGGCGGTTCGAGCCGTGTGAGATGACGGCTTCGGCGTCCGCGATCATCGACGCCGCTGCAAGCGCATGGGCCAGCTTCGACGCCGCCGGGGCGGCGCAGGCCTATTGGCGCACCTTGCAGGTGCTCACCGCCGTCGCGGCGGTGGTGATCTTCGTCTCGTCCATCGACGACCTCTTCATCGACCTGGCCTACTGGTGGGTGTCCCTGGGGACGTTCCTGCGCCGCCTGTGGCGGCCGCCGCCGTCCCGCGACCGGCTGGCCCGGGCGTTGGAGCAGTCGATCGCGATCATGGTCCCCGCCTGGCATGAAGCCGAGGTGATCGCGACCATGATCGCCAACACGGTCAACACCTACCAGTACCAGCGCTTCCACATCTTCGTCGGCGTCTACGCCAACGACCCGGACACCCGCGCCGAGGTCGACCGGATGCGGCGCAAGTTTCCCAATGTGCACCGGGCGGACGTGCCCAACGCGGGGCCGACCAGCAAGGCCGACTGCCTGAACTGGATCATCCAGAACGTCCTGCTGACCGAGGAACAGACCGGCGAACTGTTCGACATCTTCCTGATGCACGACGCCGAGGACGTGGTGCACCCCTTCGAGCTGAAGACCGTCAACGGCTTTCTGAACGGCTATGGCATGCTCCAGCTGCCGGTGCTGTCGATGAACCGGCCCTGGACCCAGCTGATCGCCTGCCACTACCTGGACGAATTCGCCGAGTTCCACGGCAAGGACCTGCCGGTGCGATCGGCCCTCTCCGGCATGACCCCGTCCGCCGGGGTAGCCACCGCCTTCAGCCGCGCGGCCATCGACGCGCTGAGGGCGGAACGCAACAACGAGCCGTTCAACACCGGCAGCCTGACCGAGGACTACGACGTCGCCCACCGGCTGCACCGGCTGGGCTTCGAATCCCGGTTCATCCGCTACTACGCCCGGACGACCCGCTACCGGCAGGCCTGGTTCGACAAGGGGCAGGTCCCCTACCAACGCCGGGAATTGGTGGCGACCAAGGAGTATTTCCCCGACCGCTGGACCACCAGCGTACGCCAGAAGGCCCGCTGGATGCTGGGCATATCGATCATGGGCTGGCGGCAGTTGGGCTGGTTCGGCGACCTGTCCAACCGCTACTTCCTGTTCCGCGACCGCAAGGCCCTGTTCACCGCGCCGACAGGGGTGATGGCCTACATCCTGTTGCTGCAGCAGCTGGCCTACTGGGGCGCGGAGCGGATCGATCCCGACCTCGAGGGCCTGCCGCCCCTGGTGACCTCGCACTGGCTTGAGGTGCTGGTGATGGTCAACCTGGGGTTCCTGCTCAACCGGCTCTTCTACCGGCTGTGGTTCACGGGCCGCACCCACGGCCTGGGCTATGTCTGGCTGGCGCCGGTGCGGATGATCCTGGCCAACCTCATCGGCTTCGGCGCCTTCTGGCGGGCGATGCGGATTTTTGTCGTCCATCTGATCACCCGCAAGTCGATCACCTGGGACAAGACCGACCACGCCTTCCCCTCGGCCTCGGAGCTGAAGCTGCGGCGGGGCCGGCTGGGGGATATCCTCAGCTTCTGGAACCACGTGGTCCCCGGCGATCTGGACGCGGCGCTGCGGGCGCAGAAGCATCGCTACCGGCCCCTCGGCCTCGCGCTCCTCGACCGGGCGGCGATCACCGACGACGACCTCGCCGAAGCCTTCGCCGAACAGGCCGGTGTGGACTGGGAGGGCGTCGATCCCCTCGCCGTCGATCCGAACGTGCTGCGCAAGCTGACACCGCGCCAGGCCGGCGTCTACGGCGCGGTTCCGATCCGCAACGGCGGCGAACGCGTGGAGGTCGTCCTGGCCGAGCCCCTGTCCCGCGGCGCGCGGACCGAGCTGGAAGCCCTGCTGCTGGCCGGCAAGGAGGCGAGCCGGGTGGTCTATCGGTTCGCGCCCCTGAGCGACGTCGCGTTTGCGGTGCGCTGGGCCTGGGCGCCCGCCGGATTGCAGCCCGCCATCTCCAGCGTCGCCCTGCTGCGCCGGCTCGGCCTGATCGACGAGGCCGGCGAGGCGCATCTGTGGCGCGCCGTCCGAGCCGGTCACCACCGCCTCGGCGACATCCTGGTGCGGGCCGGCGCCATCGACCACGAGAGCCTGCAAAAGGCGCTTGCGGCCCGCAACGGCACGCCGTCGCTGCTCGGCGACCACCTCGCCGGCCAGGGGCTGATCACCCCCGCCGACCTCGCCGCGGCCCTGGCCAGGCAGGCCGAGGGCGCGCCGCGGGTGCTGGATACGGCGCTGGCGCTGGGGCTGATCGCGGAAGGCGACGCTGAACGGGCCAGGGCGGAGATCACGGTATAGGTGGGGCGCCGGAGTTTCGGTGACAGTTTACTTAACTCATTCCACGATCGTTGAAGCTGCAGGACCGCGGCCGAGTTAAGTAAACTGTCACCGAAACTCTGTCCCCGCCCGCTGCAGTTCGCGCAGCGGCCGGAAGCTGATCGGCGTCACCCCGGCGGCGCGCATCAGGTGGGCGATCGCCGGGTCTGATAGGACCTCGGCGTCGTTGGCGCGAATCTCGGGATGGTCGGGGTCGTAGGCGCGCAGTTCGTCGCCGTCGTCCACCGGATGGGCGTAGATTTCGCTGACCCCGCCGGCGAGGCCGGGGATGCGGTCATGGAACACCTGCCGGGTGTCGCGGGGCCAGGGGGAGATGAAGTTCTCCGGGAAGATCAGTCCCATCTCGGCGGCGCGGGCGCGGCCTCCGAAGCCCAGCCGTTCGTCCTCCCGCCGGCCGGCCATGCGAATGGGCAGGTCGAAGGCGCTGGCGAGCTCCAGGTAGATGTCGAAGAAGGGGCCATGCAGCTGCACCGTGCCCATGTGGCTGTCGAGATGGGTTGGATCGACGCCCCAGGCGATGGCCTGGTCGATCTGCGCCCGGCATTCGGCGCGCACGTCGTCGGGAGCCGCGCGCTCAAACACCTCGGCGATGGTGGCCGGCATGAAGCCGTCGTCGTCGTGCAGGGACGCGGCGCCGGTGAGCGAGCGCCAGCGGTAGCCGGGGTATTCGCAGGTCAGGGTCAGGTGCACGCCGATGTCGCGGCCGGCGAACATCCGCGCCGCCTCCCGCGCCCAGGGGCAGGGGACCATCAGGGTCGCGCTGGTCGCCACCCCGGCCTCGAAGGCGCGCAGGGTGGCGAGGTTGGCGGAATGGCTGGAGCCCAGGTCGTCGCAGTTGACGATCAGCAGGCGGGCGTCCGCCGGATAGCCCAGGCGTTCGGCGAGGGTGAGGGCCATGATCCTCAGCTCCAACCTATTCCGCCCCCACCTATTCCGTCATGGCCGGGCTTGTCCCGGCCACAAGGGAACACGAACGGTAGGGGCGATACCCCAGTGCGAAAACGCAAGCGCCCGTGTTCCCTTGCCCCCGGGGCAAGCCCGGGGGTGACGGGTGTTGAAGGACCGCGAATCCCTTCAACCGGCTTGAGCGCGCCTAGACGCGCTCGATGATGATCGCCGGGGCCATGCCGCCGGCGGCGCACATGGTGATCAGGCCGCGCTTGAGGTCGCGGCGCTCCAGCTCGTCGAGCATGGTGCCGATCAGGATCGAGCCGGTGGCGCCGATCGGATGGCCCAGGGCCATGGCGCCGCCGTTCACATTGACCTTTTCGCGGTCAAGCTTCAGGTCGCGGATGAACTTCTCGGTGACCACCGCGAAGGCCTCGTTGATCTCGAACAGGTCGATGTCGTCGAGGGTCAGGCCGGCCTTTTCCAGCACCTTGCGGGCCGCCGGAACCGGGGCGTTCAGCATCAGGGTGGGGCTGTCGCCCATGTTGGTGAAGGCCACGACCCGGGCGCGCGGCTTCAGGCCATGGGCCTTGGCGTAGGCGGGCGAGGCCAGCAGCAGGGCCGCCGATCCGTCGACCACGCCCGAGGAGTTGCCGGCGTGGTGGATGAACTGGATGTCCAGGTCCGGGTACTTGGCGTTGATCAGCTTGCGGAAGGTGGTGCCCTTGTCGTCCAGGGGCACGTCGGCCAGGGGGGCGAAGGACGGCTTCAGGGCCGACAGACCTTCCATCGTCGTCTGCGGCCGGGGGAATTCCTCGTGGTCGAGCTTGAGGTTGCCCTCGGTGTCGTAGACCGCAATCAGGCTCTTGTCGAAGTGGCCGCCGGCGATGGCGGCGGCGGCGCGCTGCTGGCTGAGCAGGGCCAGTTCGTCAACGGCCTGACGGCTGATGCCTTCCATGGTGGCGATGGCGTCGGCGCAGACCCCCTGGTGCGACTGCGGGTGCGAGGCGCGCAGGCGCAGGTTACCCCCGTCCATCAGCATGGGGCCGTCATCGGGGCTGGCGCGCCGGCCGGACATGGACATCATCTCGGTGCCCCCGGCGACGATCAGGTGCTCCATCCCCGACATGATCGAGGCGGCGGCCATGTTCACCGTGGTGATGCCCGAGCCGCAGAAGCGGTCGAGGGTCACGCCGGAGGAGCGTACGTCGTAGCCGGCGTCCAGGGCCGACATGCGGCCGAGATCGCCGCCCTGCGGGCCGCGCTGGGAGGAGGTGCCCCAGATCACGTCGTCCACGTCGGCGGTGTTGATGCCGGTGCGCTCGGCCAGGGCCTTCAACACGGTCGCGCCCAGCACCTGCGGGTGCAGGTCGGCCAGGGCGCCCTTGCCGATTTTGCCGATCCCGCGCGGCGTGCGGCAGGCGTCGATGATGAGGGCTTCGGTCATGCTTTGATTTCCATCCCGTTCGAAGGGTTGCGAGGCGTGCGACGCGGGCCGGATCGTTCGCCGATCCGGCGGTTGGCGTCACTATAGGCTGCTTAACAAGGGCGACGTTAGGGCGCCCTAGAAGAATCTTGCGCCTTAGGAGGCCGTTGCGTCCCTGAGTCAGGCGGCCGAGCCGCGCAGGGCCTCGTAATCGTATTTGCGGAACTGGAGCGTCGCCCGGTCGGTGGCCACAGAGTGTCGGCGTCGCGCTAATCCCCGTGCGCTATTCCAGGTGACGCACCGCGATGGCGGCGACCATCCGCGCCGTGCGCGCCGCCCGCAGGTCGCCCTCCACCACCAGCCGGTAGGGGGCGGCGGTGTCCGGCAGGGGCTGGCCGTTCATGCGGTTCGCCAGGATCACCTGGTCCTTGCGCATCTTGGGGTCGGTCTCGGCGAGGGCGAGGGCGACGACATAGCCGTCCCTGGCGCTCACCAGCACGACGTCGCTCATCGCCTTGCCGCGCAGCGTCTCCCCCTGCGGGGCGCCGACCTTGGCCAGAAGCACCGACAGCGGGACGCCCTGGAAGGCCAGGGTCTTGCCCTCCAGCGTCACTGTGAGCGCCACGTGAGGCAGGGCGGCGAACTCGGCGGCGGTCAGGGTGACGGCTTGGCCGGCGGGGCCAGAGAGTTTGAGATCCTCGGCGAGGGTCGGAGTCGCGATGAGCGCGGACAGGATCGCCAGGGTCGAGCCCAGACGGCGGAGCGAGCAGGACATGGCGACCTCAGCGTTATGAAGTCGTGATTCATATCGATGGGCATGGCGCGGGGCAACGGCCTTGGCGGCGGGGCGCGTCGGCGCCTTTACGTGGCCCTGGAAGCCAGCAGCGCCGTCACCCCCTCGGCGGCGGCGTTCAGTCCGTGCGGTCCTAGATCGGTCAGGTCCAGGGTCCCCAGCCGCGGCCGCGGGTCCTTGCCGCTGGCGCGCCGGTAGGCGGGATCGTAGTGGGCCGCCATCAAGGCTTCGGCCAGGGCCTCGAACGCCCCCTCGGCGGCGAGGCCGCGCCAGGCCTCCATGTCCTTCTTGCTCAGGTGCCGAGGCAAGCGGGTCAGCACGGCGCCGAGGGCGGCGGGGTCCGCGACGATGTCGGCATAGGCGCCCACCAGATAGCGGGCCCGTTCGCCCACCGGGGCGGATAGCTCGATCCTTGGGGCCGCCAGCATGCGGCTCCAGAGCGCCGGCGGGATGAAGCAGTCGCCGATCTTGCTGGATTCGGCCTCCACCACCACCGGCCGCGCCGGGTCGAGGGCGTCGATGGCCTGAAGCAGTCGGGTCTCGAACATCTTCTGATGCGGTTGCGGCCGGCCGGGCAGGGCGCCGAAGAGGGAGCCGCGGTGTTCCGCCAGCGCTTCCAGGTCCAGCGTCTGCACCCCGCGCGCCGCCAGCCGCGCCAGGACCTCGGTCTTGCCTACGCCGGTGCAGCCGTCGAGGAGGATGACGTCGAGCGGGCAAGCCTCATCATAAAGCCGCGCGTTCACCCGCCGCCGGTAGGTGCGATAGCCGCCGTTCAGCACGGTGGTGCGCCAGCCGACCTGGCCGAGGATGGTGGCCATGGCCCCGGAGCGCTGGCCGCCGCGCCAGCAATAGATCAGGGGGCGCCAGTTGGCGGGCCTGTCGCCCAGGGCGGTTTCCAGATGCAGGGCGATGTTGCGCGCGACCAGCGCCGCGCCGAGGCGACGAGCCTTGAAGGCGCTGTCCTGCACGTAGATCGTGCCCACCTGCGCCCGCTCGGCGTCAGTGAGCACCGGCAGGCTGATCGCGCCGGGGACATGGTCCTCGGCGAACTCCGACGGACTGCGCACGTCGATGATGTCGTCGAAGGCCGCCAGGGCCCGCGCATCGACGCTGTCGAGGACTTGGATCATGGGGCGGAGCTGGATGCGAACAAGCAGTCGTCCCCGCTCTCACAACCGTCATGGCCGGGCTTGTCCCGGCCACAAGGGAACACCGACCGAATGAGCAAGCCCACACCGTGTCCGCCGCCGCAGATGGCGGCCGCACGACTGGGGATTATCGGAATCGATTGTGATCCCTTGTGGCCGGGTTGGAGCGCGGTGATCGCCGAAGGCGATCGCAAGCGGATGGCCCGGCCATGACGGGAGTGGGGTTGCTGCGCAGACGAGACCATTTTTCTCTATATACCGGTTTTACGCCCCCGCCAGCGCGCCAGGACCCATCATGCCAATCGAACCCGTGCGCCTGACTTCCCTCGCTCACGGGGGCGGCTGCGGCTGCAAGCTGTCGCCGGGGGTGTTGGCGGAAATCCTCAAGGGCATGCCGGCGACCGGCGCCTTCGCCGACCTGATGGTCGGGGCGGAGACCGCGGACGACGCCGCGGTCTGGCGGCTGAACGACAGCCAGGCCCTGGTGGCGACCACCGACTTCTTCATGCCGGTGGTGGACGATCCCTTCGACTTCGGCCGGATCGCCGCCACCAACGCCCTGTCGGACGTCTACGCCATGGGCGCGACGCCGATCTTCGCCCTGGCGCTCGTCGGCATGCCGGTGGACCGGCTGGCGCCCGAGACCATCCGGGCGATCCTCGAAGGCGGCGCCAGCGTCTGCGCGGCGGCGGGGATTCCGGTGGCCGGCGGCCATTCCATCGACAGCGTCGAGCCGATCTACGGCCTCGTGGCCCTGGGCCTCGTCCATCCGGACAAGGTGCTGCGCAACAGCCGCGCCAAGGCCGGCGACGTGCTGATCCTGACCAAGGGGCTGGGGGTGGGGGTGTTCAGCGCGGCGCTGAAGCAGGATCGCCTGGACGCCGAGGGCTATGCGACTCTCATCGCCTCCACCACTCAGCTGAATGTTCTTGGCCGGATCCTGCCCGACATCGACGGCGTGCATGCGGTCACCGACGTCACCGGCTTCGGCCTCCTGGGACATGCCCTGGAGATGTGCCGCGGCGCGGGGCTGGGGGCCGAGATCGAGGCCGCGGCCGCGCCCCTGCTGCCCGGCGCCGAGGCCCTGGCGCGGGCCGGGGTGCGCACCGGCGCCTCGACGCGGAACTGGGCCAGCTATGGCGCGGACGTCACGGCTCCGGCGGACGTCGAGGACTGGCGGCGAGACCTGCTCTGTGATCCCCAGACCAGCGGCGGCCTGCTGATCGCGGTCGATCCCGCCGCCGCCGAGCCGGTGCTGGATGCGGCGCGGCGAGACGGTTTTTCGCGGGTGGCGGTCATCGGGCGGCTGGTGGCGGGCGAGCCGAAGATCGTGCTGGTCTAGGTCGCCAGGATCTGCGCTCACGGCCGCGACTGACACGGCGAGCCGCGCAACAGCGGACGATTCCTCATGGATCGCCGCCTCAGTTCCGCCCCATTCAACCGCGCGCCGAAGTATAACATGCAGCTTGTGTTCAATAGAAATGCTTAATTTGTCTTTACGTTGATTTATAAGGGGTTTCCGCGTCAGTTTAATGGGCTGGTTACGCTGCTCTCGGCAGAGTTGTCGCGAAGATATCAAGCGTAAGCGTTGACGGTCACCCTTAATGTTCGACATACCAAACCGACCCGCCGGGCGCGGCTTGCTGGATCAGAGCCGTTTCGAGGTGATTGTCGAGGCGCACGAGCGGTTCGTGCGCGGCCGTGGCGGCGCGCGGGCGGACCTGCGCTTTGCGGAGCTCGAGGGGATCGACGGCCGTCGGCGGTTGCTCAACGACGCCATCTTCGTCGGCGCCAATCTGAAGGACTCGCTGCTGGCCGGAGCCCATTTCGAGCGGGCGGCGTTGCAGGGCGCCAATCTGCGCGGTTGCGATCTGCGCGCGGCCAATCTGCGCCGGGCCGACCTGCGCGGGGCGAGCATGGCCGGCGCCAGCCTCAATGGCGCGGTGCTGGACGAGGCGGACCTGCGCGCCATCCGCATCATCCGCGCCGGACCCAACCATTCCGGCTTCGGCCCCTCGCCCGCCGGCGGCGCCGACGGCCTGGCGGCGGACATGTCGCACTGCGCCATGCGCGGCGCCCGGCTGTGCGCGGCGAACCTGAAGGGGGTCAACTTCACCGGCGCCGTGCTGGAGGGCGCCAATCTCACCGGGGCCAATGTGGCCGGGGCGGTCTTCACCGGTGCGGTGATCACCGGCGCGATCGGCGCGACCCAGACCCTGACGGCCGAGCAGCTCAGCGCCTGCGTCCACGATCCCGTCGACGCCGCCGTCGCCCGCCGGCCGGTGCTGGCCGCCAGGCTGGAGGCCTGCGCCCTGTGGGTGGAGACCGACGGCGCCGAGGGGGCCCCGGCGGTGCTGGACCATGAGGACCTGCGGCCCCTGGGCGGCCTGCTGCGCGAGCGGCTGCTCACCGCCCTGTCGGCGCGGGGGGTGCGGGCCATCGGCGTCGACTTCTCCGCCAGCCAGCTGCAGGGCGCCAACTTCAGGGACGCTGACCTGCGCGGGGCGGTGTTCGACGCCGCCGACTTGCGCGGGGCTTGTTTCGAGAACGCCAAGCTGGCCCACGCCCGCTTCGGAAGGGCCATCCTGGCGCCGCTGCACCTGATCGGCGGTCGGCGGATGGCGCCCAACTTCAAGGGGGCGGTGCTGGAGCGCACGGACTTCACCGCAACGGCGATGGCCAAGGCGCTGAGCTGAGGTGCGCCGGCGCCCGTGTTTCAGCGTCGCGGCTTTGAGACCGCTCTGAAGTCAAACCGCCCTTTACGAGGCGCGCGCCCGGCCCGAAGGTGCGCCATCGTCAAGCTGCGAAGTCACTCGCCGGAGCCCGTTCATGCGTTCAGCCCTATCCCTCCTCGCCGTCGCCAGTCTGTTGAGCGCGCCCCTGATCGCATCCGCCCAGACCACGGCGCCCGAGGTTGCGGCCGCGCGCGCCGGGCCTTCGCGCCAACCGGCGGACCGAGCGCACGACGAGCCCGGCGGGGCTCAGACCACCGACACCCAGGCCGGGCCGGACGCCCGCGCCGACCACGCGCGCAACGAAAAGGTCACCGACGCCGACATCGCCACGGCCCCGGTGCATGAGGTGCGCAAGGTCACGCACCACACGGTCACCATCGGCGGGCGACCCGTCGCCTACACGGCGACCGCCGGCACGCTGACCATCCGCGACGACGAGGGCAAGCCCACGGCCAGCATGTTCTACGTCGCCTACACCACCGGCGGCGAGCACCGGCCGGTGACCTTCTTCTACAACGGCGGCCCGGGCTCCTCGACCCTCTGGCTGCACATGGGTT
>PLSW01000288.1 GCA_003165275.1 Caulobacteraceae bacterium | reverse complement strand
GTCACCGGCCACACCGGCCCCACCTTCGCCGAGGCGGCCGCCGCCGGCGCCGCCCCCGCCCGGCCGTGACGAGCGCCGCCGCGCCGCCGGCCGGCGGCGCCCCCAGCGGACCGTCCGCGCCGGCCGCGACCGCAGGGCCGCCCAACGCCCAGTTCGGGGACGCCGGCGGGTTTTCGGACGCGCCGCGCAAGGCCAATGGCGAGGTTGACTGGCTGAGCCTTTATCTCGGCTTCTTCGCCATGGTGGTGGGCCAGTTCATGGCCATGCTGGACATCCAGATCGTCGCCTCCTCCCTGCCGCAAATCCAGGCCGGGATCAGCGCCAGCGCCGATGAGGTCAGCTGGATCCAGAGCGCCTATCTGATCCCGGAGATCGTAATGATCCCGCTATCGGGCTACCTCTCGCGCCTCTGGGGCACCCAGCGGGTGTTCATGGTCTCCTGCGCCGGCTTCGTGGTCATGAGCGTGCTCACGGGCCTGTCGTCCTCCATCGACGAGATGATCGTCACCCGGGCCCTACAGGGCTTCATCGGAGGGGCGATGATCCCCACCGTCTTCGCCATCGCCTTCACCGCCTTTCCGATGGAGCGGCGGGTGACGGCGACCACCATCATGGGGCTGATCGTCACCCTGGCGCCCACCATCGGCCCCACCCTGGGCGGCCACCTGACCGAGCTCCTGAGCTGGCGCTGGCTGTTCTTCATCAACATCGTCCCAGGAATTCTCGTGCTCGTTCTGGTCGGCCGCTACGGCAATTTCGACCGCGGCGATCCCAGCCTCGCCAAGGGGTTCGACTGGTTCGGCCTCGCCTTCATGGCGACCTTCCTGATGAGCCTGGAGGTGGTGCTGGCGGACGGGGCGAAGGACAACTGGTTCGCCGACGACCGCATCCTGTGGCTGAGCGTGGTCACGGGGATCAGCGGGGTGGTGTTCGTCTGGCGCCAACTCACCTACTGGCAGCCGATCATGCAGCTGCGGGTGTTCGCCGACCGCAACTTCACCATCGGCATCCTCATCAACTTCGCCAACGGGGCGACGATCTTCGGCGGCACCTTCCTGATCCCGCTGTTCCTGGGCCGGGTGCAGCAGTTCTCCTCCGCCCAGGTGGGCACCACCATGCTGGTCTCTGGGGTGACGATGATGATGGTGGCGCCCATCGCCGGCCGGGTAGTGCGCCGCTACGATCCACGGATCTCCATGGTCGCGGGGCTGTTGATCGCCTCCGCCGGGGTCTGGCCGGGGCATGCGATCACCAAGGACTGGGGCTTCTGGAACTTCGCCGCCCTGCAGGCCATGCGCTCCTTTGGGGTGATGCTGGCGATGATCGGCAGCCAGATGCTGGCCATGAGCACCCTGGCGCCGCAGCTGATCAAGTCCGCCTCCGGGATCATCAACCTCGCCCGCAACACGGGCGGGGCGGTGGGGCTGGCGGTGCTGTCCAGCGCCCTGGCCAGCAACACCGCCGAGCACATGAACGACCTGACCTCCCGGGTCAGCTACGCCAGCGGCCAGGCCCAGCAGATGCTGGCCGGCCTCGCCCAGCGGATGGCGGGCATGGGGGTGCCCGACCCCGCCGGGGCGGCGCGCAAGGCCTTCGACTTCATGATCGCCCAGGACGCCCAGGTGCTGGCCTTTGGTGACGGATTCGCCATGCTCACGGCCGGCTGCCTGGCCGCCGCCTGCGTCTCGCTGCTGGCCCGGCCCGGGCCGATGGCGATGATGCCGCCCCCGCCCAAGGACGCCCACTGATGCCCCGCATCGCCGGCCAGGTGGACCTGTTGAAAAGCGAGGCCATGCTGGACGCCGCCAGCCAGGTGATCGCCGAGCGCGGTATCACCGCGCCGGTGGAGGCCATCGCCAAGCGGGCGGGGGTGTCGAAGCAGACCCTCTACAACCGCTANNGACCTGATGAGCGCCATGCTGGCGCCGGCCAGCCTGGCCATGACCCGGGTGGCGATCCAGGGGGCGGTGGACATGCCCGCCGTCGCCGGGGCGGTGTTCGACGCCGGGGCACGCACGAGCCGGGCGCGGCTAGCGGACTATCTGCGCGCCGAGGACGCGGCGGGGCGGTTGGCGGTGGAAGACCCCGCCGAGGCGGCGGACCTCTTCAGCGGCATGGTCGGCGCCCGGCAGATGCCCGCGCTCATGGGCGCGCCGGCGCCGGCCGATGCGGAAACGCTGGACCGGCTGAGCCGGGAGATCGCGCGAAGGTTCGTGCGGGCGTACGCGGCGGGGGGGTAGAAGCTCCTCCCCCATTTATGGGGGAGGTGGCATCGAGCGTAGCGAGATGACGGAGGGGGCAAGTGGAGGGACCAGTCGCTCCGTCGCTTCCCTGCGCTCGCGCCACCTCCCCCGCACGCGGGGGGGGGTGCGGGGCCCTACCCCTCGCCGCTATCCGGAAACCCCATCATGTGGAACCCCGCGTCCACGTGGACGACCTCGCCGGTAGTGGAGCGGCCGAGGTCGGAGAGGAGCCACAGGGCGCAGCCTGCGACGCCTTCCATGGAGGTGTCCTCCTTCATGGCGCTGAAGCTGCGGCCCTGGGCGATCATGCCGCGGCCGCCGGAGATGCCGGCCAGCGACAGGGTGCGCATGGCGCCGGCGGAGATGGCGTTGACGCGGATGCCGCTGGGGCCGAGGTCGCGGGCGGCGTAGCGGGTGCAGGCCTCCAGGGCCGCCTTGGCCACCCCCATCATGTTGTAGTTGGGGATTACCCGCTCGGATCCAAGATAGGTCATGCTCAGCATCGAGCCGCCGTTCGGCATCAGCCGCGAGGCGCGGCGGGCGACGTCCACGAAGCTGTAGGCGGAGATGTTCATCGCCAGCATGAAGCCGTCGCGGGTGGTGTTCTCCACGAACGAGCCCTTGAGCTGGTCGCGGTCGGCGTGGGCAATGGAATGGACCACGAAATCCAGGGTCCCGAACTTTTTCTCAATCGCCGCGAAGGCCGCGTCCATTGAGGCGTCGTCGGTGACGTCGGCGGTGATCATGGTGGTGACGCCGATGCTCTCGGCCAGGGGCCGCACCCGCCGCTCCAGGCTTTCGCCCAGATAGGTGAAGGCCATCTCCGCGCCCTGGGCCGCCAGTTGCGAGGCGATGCCCCAGGCGATGGAATTGTGGTTGGCCACCCCCATCACGACGCCCTTCTTGCCCTTCATCAGGTCGCCCTTGGGGAAGTCGTAGTCGTCGGCCATCGCGGTCTCCATCGCCGTCAATTGGGCAGCTTAAGCCGCCGCTAAATTAACCCACAGCTTATTCACAGATAACCCCGAGCGGGGTCGTTTAAGTCACAACTTATCCACAGCTCGCCTCAGCCGTGGTAGCGGCCCATGATCAGACAGCCGTTGGTGCCGCCGAAGCCGAAGCTGTTGGACATCACCGTCTCCAGGGTCATATCCCGCCGCTCGCGCAGGATCGGCAGGTCCGCGAAGGCGGGGTCGATGTTTTCGATATTGGCGCTCTCGCAGGCGAAACCGGCCTGCATCATCAGCAGGCAGTAGATCGCCTCCTGCGCCCCGGCCCCGCCCAGGCTGTGGCCGGTGAGGGACTTGGTGGAGGAGATCAGCGGGGCCCTGTCGCCGAAAACGGCGCGAACGGCCTCCATCTCCTTGATATCGCCCACCGGCGTCGAGGTGCCGTGGGGATTGAGGTAGTCGATGGGGCGCTCGACCCCCTGCATGGCCAGCTTCATGCAGCGGGCCGCGCCCTCGCCGGAGGGGGCGACCATGTCGAAGCCGTCGGAGTTGGCGGCGTAGCCGAGGATCTCGGCGTAGATCTTCGCGCCCCGGCCCAGGGCGTGCTCCAGACTCTCCAGCACTACGATCCCGGCGCCGCCGGCGATCACGAAGCCGTCGCGATCCTTGTCGTAGGCGCGCGAGGCGCGTTCAGGCGTGTCGTTGAAGCTGGAAGACATGGCTCCCATGGCGTCGAAGAGGACGCTCAAGGTCCAGTCCAGCTCCTCGCAGCCGCCGGCGAACATCACGTCCTGCTTGCCCATCTGGATCTGCTCGGCGGCGGCGCCGATGCAGTGGGTGGAGGTCGCACAGGCCGAGGAGATCGAATAGTTGAGCCCCTTGATCTTGAACCAGGTCGACAGCACCGCCGACGGCCCGGAGCTCATGGCCTTGGGCACCGCGAACGGGCCCACCCGCTTGGGACCCTTTTCCCGGGTGATCTCCGCCGCCTGGACGATGGCGCGGGTGGAGGGGCCGCCGGAGCCGACCAGGAGGCCTGTGCGCTCGTGAGAGATTTCCTCCGGCGTCAGGCCGGAGTCGGCGATGGCCTGCTCCATGGCCACGTGGGCGTAGCCCGTGCCGGGGGCGAGGAACCGGGCGGCCCGGCGGTCGACCAGGGACTCCCAGTCGCAGCGCGTGGGCGCATGCACATGGCAGCGGAAACCGAGCTCCGCATACTCCGGCGCGGCGACGACGCCGGAGCGCGCCTGGCGCAGGGATTCGGTGACGTCGGCGGCCGTGTCGCCGATCGCCGAGACGATCCCGATACCCGTGATCACGATGCGGCGCATCGGTGATCCCTCCCGTTGTTGTTTTTGGGTCAGACCAGGTCTTTAGCGTCGAACAGGCCGACCCGAAGATCGTGCGCCTCATAGATGGGTTGGCCGTCGGCTTCCATCACCCCATTGGCGATTCCCATGACCAGCTTGCGAATAATCACCTTCTTCAGCTCGATCTTGTAGGTGACCTTGCTGATTTTAGGGGTGACCTGGCCGGTGAACTTGACGTCCCCCACCGCCAGCGCCCGGCCGCGGCCCGGGGCCCCGGACCAGCCGAGGAAGAAACCGACCAGCTGCCACATTGCGTCCAGGCCCAGGCAGCCCGGCATCACCGGATCGCCGATGAAGTGGCATTGGAAGAACCACAGCGCCGGATCCACATCGAGCTCGGCGCGGATAAAGCCCTTGCCGAACTGGCCGCCTTCGCGGGAGATCTCGTTGATCCGGTCGAACATCAGCATGGGGGGCGAGGGCAGCTGGGCGTTGCCCGGGCCGAACATGTCCCCCCTCGCGCAGGCCAGCAGGTCGTCCTTGGAAAATTGCGACTGGGGATGTTGCGTCAGGGCGACGGCCATCAGGGCATTACTCGCTTCGCGCGGCGAAGGGCGCCGCAAACAGACTCAAGGGTTAGCACGCGGGCCTTCCCGGCCTCAACGGCATTGCGGCGCGTCGTTCGCCCCCCAGACCGCGCCGGCGTCCACCCAGCCCTTCACCCTGCCCACCTGGACCCGGCACCAGCCGTTGTCGCACTTGTCGAGGCCGGCGGGCGCCTTGGCCGCGAGGTAGGCGTCGATAGGGGCGCCGGGGTGCGGCGCCTGGCGGATCGGGATGGCTCCGGCGGCGGTGCGAATCACCGTGCGCGCCCCGTCGGTGGTGCGCTTGTGGACCCAGGACAGGGTCCCGTCGGAATCGCAGACCCGGCGCCACTCGGCCGTCTCGGCCACCACCTGCACCGGCAGACCCTTGGCGTGGAAGACCCACAGGAGCCGGTGGTCGTCACCGGGGCCGGAGCGGGCGTTGACGGAATCGAACTTCAGGGAGACGTAGCGCGGCACCGGCAGCCCGGAGGGGGTCTCCCGCGGGGGCGGATCCTTCGCGGCGGCCGCGCCGGCGATCAGGACCGCGGCCAGTCCCATCCCCGCAAAGGCCGCGCCTCGCCACTGCAAGCCCATGGATTTGCTCCGTTTCGCCGATCGACGTTCGGCCAACGCTCGCGGTCGGCTCAAACATACGCTTTAGCCTGAACAGGTTTCGCGCAATATCCGATTCGACGCGCCTGGACGGCGCCCGCGCGAGGCCGCGCCTTGGCCCCCCCGCGCCCCTTTGCTAGAAGGGCGCGGCGAGGGCCGCGTCCGCGCCACCGAAGACCCATCAGAAGAGTCGCTGCAGACCGCATGGCCGCCCGCAAGCCGAAAGTCGTCGTCACCCGCAAGCTGCCGGCCCCGGTGGAGGCCCGGCTCAGCGCCCTGTTCGACGCGGTGCTGAACCCCGACGACCATCCCATGTCCCCGGCGGAGTTGAGCCTGGCCCTGGCCGACGCCGACGTCCTGGCGCCCACCATCACCGACCGGCTGGACGCCGCCGCCCTGGAGTCCGCCGGTCCCAATCTGAAGCTGATCGCCAACTTCGGCGCCGGGGTCGATCACATTGACGTGGTCGCCGCCAACAAGCTCGGCATCACTGTCACCAACACCCCGGGCGTGCTCACCGAGGACACCGCCGACATGACCCTGGCTTTGATCCTGGCCGCGTCCCGGCGGTTGGTGGAGGGCGCCAACATCATGCAGTCCGGCGCCTTCGCCGGCTGGACCCCCACCTGGATGCTCGGCCGCCGGCTGCGGGGCGCGAAGCTGGGGATCGTCGGGCTGGGCCGCATCGGCCACGCCCTGGCCCGGCGTGCCCGGGCCTTCGGGATGGAGATCCACTACCACAACCGCAAACCGGTCAGCCCGCGCATCCAGGAGGAGCTGGAGGCGACCTACTGGGACTCCCTGGACCAGATGCTGGCGCGAATGGATATCATCTCGGTGAACTGCCCGCACACGCCGGCGACCTATCACCTCTTGTCAGCGCGGCGGCTGCGCCTGCTGCAGAAGCACGCCATCATCGTCAACACCGCCCGCGGCGAGGTCATCGACGAGGCGGCCATGGCCGACATGCTGGCCGCCGGGGAGTTGGGCGGGGCGGGCCTCGACGTCTACGAGCACGAGCCGGTGGTGAACCCCAAGCTGCTGCGCCTGCCCAATGTGGTGCTGCTGCCGCACATGAGTTCGGCCACCATCGAGGGCCGCATCGACATGGGCGAGAAGGTGATGATCAACATCCAGACCTTCCTGGACGGCCACCGGCCGCCGGACCGGGTTATTCCGTCGATGATGTAGGCCGCTCGCCCAAGGCCTGGGCGAACCGAAGCAGATAGCCGTCCGGATCAGCCAGGACGAACTGGCGAAGGCCCGTCTCCATTTCGGCGCGCCGATACCAGCGCTCCTCAAGGGCGATCAGCGGCGAGAGGCCTGCGAGGATCACCCGGTCGTGTAGCGCCCGAACGTCGGCGACGGCGATCTGCAGATTCACTCCCCGCCCGAAGGGCCGCTCCAGGGGCGCCGTGCGAAACCGGCGGCCCGGCCCGGCCGCGGCCTCCAGCATCAGCTCGGCGTCTCCGCGGCGGATATAGGCGAACCCTTCCTCGGGACGCTCGAACGCCACCGAAAATCCCAGCACGCCGACGTAGAAGGCCAACGACCGGGCGAGATCGGAGACGTCCAGTTCGGGGACGAGGGCCGCGGTCACTGGGCCGCGGGCGTGGCCGGATAGACCTTCGCCTTCAGCCATGCGTCCAGGTCCGCGGCGGACTTTTCCGGGATCTGCTCCATGGGAACATGGCCCACGCCGTCATAGCCGATCAGGGTCGAGCCGGGGATGACCCGGGCAAAGGCTTCCCCTTGAGCGAAGGGGATCAGGTGGTCCTGGCGGCCATGCATGATGAGCGTCGGAACCTTGATCGCCGCGAAGCTGGCCTCCGTCACCGACGTGCGGGCGCCGGACTGGATGCTCATCAATATGTCCCGGTGGCCGGGGGCGCGGGCGAAGTCCGAGTAACGGTCGATCAAAGCCGGGGTGACCAGGGCCTCATTGACAAACGCGGACTTCAGCCCCTGGCCGATCAGCGGCTTGACGTCAATCTGGCGCAGGACGGCGAGGCCGAGCTTCGAGCGCATGATCTTGAAGATGATCGGGCCCTTGCCCCCATCCGTCGCATTGTCCTGCCCCTTGGGCCGCTTCCAGCCGGCGGCGTCGACCAGGACCAGACCGTCGAGGCGGTCCGGACGGCGCAGGGCGAAGTCCCAGGCGGCGCCGCCGCCCATGGAATTGCCGATGAGGACGAACTTCCGGACGCCCAGCCGCGCGGTGACCGCGTCGATCAGATCGGCGTAGGCGTCGATGCCGGCCTTGTAGCCCGCCGGCGCACTGGTCAGGCCGTGGCCGGGCAGGTCGAGGCTGATGACCCGGTAGCGGCCGCAGAGATGGTCTATCCACGCGTCCCAATCCCGCGTCGAGGCCGAAAACCCGTGAATCATCACCAGGATCCCGGCCGGCTGGGCCCTGGTCGCGGCGGTCGGACTGTAGGTTGCGCAGGGATGGTCCTTCGGCGTGACGTCCATCTCAGTGACGAGGCCGCCGATATCCACCGAGGTCAGGCGGGCGCCCGTGAACTCGTCGCGGTAATGCACCACCACCCCGTCCGGCATGGTCATGTATTGCGACGAGGCCGTGGCGTACTTCTGCTTGAGGGTCTCCATCGGGATGTCGCCCCGGCGCAGGACCAGGAAGCCCACCACCAAAACGGCGACGATCACGAGGATCAGTCCGCCAAGGAATTTGAATAGCCCGCCCATATCGTTTGCCCCCCGCTTTCGACCCGCCAAGTATAGCGAGCGATCAGGACCTAAGCAGCAATGCAGGCCTTTTCCCGCACGGGGAGAAGGCCTCGAAACCCTGAGCCGGCCTTGATTGGGGCCCTAAGGGAGAGGCGGTCTTCCACACGCGGGGCAGTGCGGATCGACGCCGATGCGCACTGTCCGGGTCTCCCCCGCCAGGGCGTCGTAGATCAACAGCCGGCCGGTGAGCGGCTCGCCGGCGCCGGTGACGACCTTGATCGCCTCCAGGGCCATCATCGCGCCGATCACCCCGGCCAGGGCCCCGATCACGCCCACGGCGACGCAGGTCTCCGCATCAGGCGGCGGTTCGGCGACAAGGCAGCGGTAACAGGGCTTGCCGGCGAACACCCCCACCTGGCCGGTCCAGCGGCCGATGGCGCCGGAGACCAGGGTGTTGCCCTCGGCCACGCAGGCGTCGCTGATGGCGAAACGGGCGTCGAAGCTGTCGGTGCCGTCGAGGACGAGGTCGTAGCCGCGCACCATGGCCGGCGCGGTCTCTGCGGTCAGCATCACCGGGTGGGCCTCGATGGCGACATTCGGGTTCAGCCGGGTCAGCCGCTCGGCCGCCGCCTCGGTCTTCGGCCGGCCGACGTCGGCTGTGGCGTAGAGCACCTGGCGCTGAAGGTTGGAGAGGGAGACGGTGTCGGCGTCGGCGAGGCCCAGGGTCCCGACCCCCGCCGCTGCGAGATAGAGGGCCGCCGGGGCGCCCAGGCCGCCGGCGCCGACAACCAGCACCCGCGCGGCCTTCAGCGCCTGCTGGCCGGGCCCGCCGACCTCGCGCAGGACCAGGTGGCGTGCGTAGCGCTCGATCTCGTCGTCGGTGAAACTGGCCATGGGACTGGGTCTCGATCGGTTGGGCGGATTCGGTGACCGGCGACCGCTCGGTGGCCATCGCACGAGAGTTGGCCGTCGATCGCATGCCAAGCCTACTTTCACGACCGGGACTTACTCAAGGACGGCCCAAAGGGCCGCCGCGGAGCGGCGCGGCCAAGCGGCCGCGTCCTTGACTAAGTCCCGGTCGTGAAAAACCAT
>PLSW01000351.1 GCA_003165275.1 Caulobacteraceae bacterium | reverse complement strand
TACTGCTCTCTGTAGAGGGGCGGCATTGCAGCCGCCGATCGAAAATCAGCAAGGTTGGGAGGTGATATCTACTTCATGATAACCCTCCCGCGCCGTCACGGCGCACCTACGTCATGCTGAGTAGCGCGGCCTTCGCGCGCGTGTCGAAGCACGCAGGCGGCCACCGCAGCCCCCCTACATCGGCGACGCCGGCGGCGGCGGGTCTTCCGGCAGGGGGATGAACTCGTCGTGGTCATTCGGCGGAAGCGGAATCCGCCCCGCCTTCCAGTCGGCCTTGGCCGCTTCGATGCGGTCCTTGGACGAGGACACGAAGTTCCACCACAGATGCCGCTCGCCGATGGGCTCGCCGCCCAGGAGCATGACGGTGGAGGGCTCGAGGGCCTCGAAGGTGATGGTTTCTCCGGGGGCGAAGACCAGCATCTGGCCGGGGCCGGCGCGGCGGCCGTCGGCCTCGACCAGGCCCCTCGCCACATAGGCGGCCCGTTCCGGATACTCCGCCGGAAGACCGGCCTTGGTCCCCGGCTGCAGCTCCCAGTGGACGTAGAACATCGGCGAATGGGTCTTCACCCCGGCGGTGACGCCGAAGGCGGAGCCGGCGATCAGCCGCGCCCAGAGACCGCCGGACTCGTAGGTGGGCAGGTCTTCCGGACCGTGGTGGGCGAAGGCGGGATCAATCTCCTCCGACCCGTTCGGCAACGCCACCCAGGCCTGGATGCCGTTGATCAGCCCCCCATGATCGCGGATCGGCCCGTCGAACCGCTCCGAATGGCTGATCCCCCGCCCGGCGGTCATCCAGTTGACCTCGCCCGGGCGAATGGCCTGGTCGGAGCCGACACTGTCCTGATGGCGCATCTCGCCGGCGAAGAGGTAGGTGACGGTGGACAGGCCGATGTGCGGATGCGGGCGCACGTCCGTGCTGCGCGGCACGCCGGCGGGCATCTGGGCGGGTCCCATGTGGTCGAAGAAGACGAAGGGGCCGACGCTGCGCCGGCGCATGTAGGGCAGCAGCCGGCCGACCTCGAAGCCGCCCAGATCCCTGCGCCGCGCCTCGATCAACAGGTCGATCATTTCCGCCTCCCCGGGGTCCGCGGACTATCCGCTCAGGCGATATGGGAACTGATCAGCCCGAGGGGAACCGCCGTGGTGTTCTTGACCCCGCGGATGACGATGCGGCTTTCGATGTTGGACACCAGACCTAGGGACAGGAGCTTGTCGCGCAGGAAATCGTCGAAGGCGCGCATGTCCCGGGTGACGATGCGCAGTTCGTAGTCGGCCGCGCCGGTGACCGTGGCGCACTGGACCACCTCCGGCCAGTCGGCGATGGCTGTCTCGAAGGCGTCGAGGTTTTCCTTGGTCGGCAGCTGCAGCTTGGCGGTGCAATAGACCTCGAACCCGAGGCCGAGCTTTTCGCGGTCGAGGATGGTCACCCGCCGCTGGATGATTCCGGCGTCTTCCAGCCGCTTTATGCGGCGCCAGCAGGGGCTGGACGACAGGCCCACCCGTTCGGCGATCTCCGCCACCGACAAGCTCGCGTCGCGCTGGATCAGTTCAAGGATGCGCGCGTCGATCGCGTCGAGGGCTTCAGGCAAAATTCAATCCCCAGTCTGCGTTTTAGCGGGTGATATTGCCCGCGAGCCACAGTATCAGGCTCGACTTTAGCCGACAATGCCCGAAAGCGGCCCGATCCATTCGCCCGCAACGCCGCTGTCGGCCGCCTGCGGCCCCGCGCGTCCGGACCCGCCCGCCGGCTGGGAGGCCGCTGGCCGGGCGCGGGCTTGCGATCCTGCGCGCACCCCGCGTCCCAATTGCGTAATTCCCCGGATTTACGTTCCGAGCGACCGCCCTCTAGGTCGACGCTGACTTGACCTTTGGCCTGTAAACATATGGCGTCGTCCATTGGACCCACGGTTCGATGCAGGCGCCAGGCGACGTGTGAATGACGGTTTCGACTAATCCGCTCGAGATGGCCTCCGCGCATTTGCAGCGCGGGGCGCAGCGGCTTGTCGAAAAAGCGCCGGCGGACGCGCTGGCGGCGTTTGACGAGGCGGCCACGCTCGCGCCGGCCTGGCCCGACGCGCGGCACCACCAGGCCTTGGCCCACATCCAGCTGGGGGCGCCGGCGGCGGCGGAGGCGGCCGTGCGCGCGGCGCTGGAGCTGGATCCCCGCCATGCGCGCTCCGCCCACCTTCTGGGCGCCCTGCTGTGCGAGCGCAACGCCCTGGAAGAGGCCCTGCCGCTGCTGCGGGCGGCGGTCCTGCGCGATCCGGACAACGCCCAGTTCCAGCGCGACCTGGGCGTTGTCGAGCTTTTCTTCGGCAATGTGGAGGCGGCCCGCGCGGCCTTCACCCACGCCCTCAACCTGAACATCCACCTGGACGAGGTGATCTACACCCTCGTGCGGATGACGCCGATGCAGGACGGCTCCCCCGAGGCTGAACGGCTGTTCGCCCTGCTGGCCGACCTGGAACAGCGGTCGGCGACCCTGTCGCTGACCGAGCAGTCGCAGGTGCAGTTCGCCCTGGCCAAGGCCTACGAGGACTGCGACGAGATCGACCGGGCCTTCGCCTGCCTGGTCAAGGCCAACGCCCTGGCGCGCAAGACCATCAGCTACAGCGCCGACGACACCGACTGGCGGTTCGAATGGGTCGCCGAGACCTTCGACCGCGACCTGATGCGGCGCCTGGGCGGTCAGGGCGATCCCAGCCACCGGCCGATCTTCGTCCTCGGCATGCCGCGATCGGGCACCACCCTGGTGGAGCAGATCATCAGCGCCCACCACAAGGTCCACGGCGGCGGCGAGCTGGTGCTGATGCCCAACCTCGTGGGAAAGACCCGCGGGGTGAACGGGGCGGTGTTTCCGCACTGGGCCGGGACCCTGACCGCCGCCGACTGCCGGGCCCTGGGGCAGGCCTATCTGGAGGACCTGCCGAAGGGCGACCGGGGGGAGACCCACACCACCGACAAGCGGCTGGAGAACGCCGAATTCATCGGCCTGATCCACCTGATCCTGCCCAACGCCACCATCATCCATGTCCGCCGCGATCCCCGCGACACCTGCTTCTCCTGCTTCGCGCTGCGCTTCAGTCATGGCCAGGAATACACCTACTCCATGGAGGAGCTGGGCCGGTACTGGCGCGCGCACGAGCGGCTGATGGCGCACTGGAACAAGGTTCTGCCCCCTGGCCGGGTGCTGGAAGTGCCTTATGAGGGCCTGGTCAACGGGTTCGAGATCTGGTCGCGGCGGATCATCGACCACTGCGGCCTGGAGTGGGATCCCGCCTGCCTGCGCTTCTACGAATCCGACCGGCCGGTGCGTTCGGCGAGCCTGACCCAGGTGCGCGAGCCGATCTACAACCGCGCCATCGGCCGCTGGACCCCGTTCGCCAAACACCTCGAGCCGTTGTTCGCGGCCATGGAGGGGAACGAGGAGGGGTAGGGCTGCTCCTGCCCCTGAATGGGGGAGGAGCGCCTCAAGCGTCTTCCAGCTTCAGCACCATGCGCACCAGGTCCGACAGGCCGCGGGCGCCCATCTTTTCCATCACCCGGGCGCGATGGTTTTCCACGGTTCGCACGCTGATGTTCAGGGCGTCCGCGGCGAGGTGGTTCGACAGGCCCTGGACCACCAGGGTCATCACCTCGCGCTCGCGCAGGGTGAGCTGGGCGACGCGGGCGGCGATGTCGGCGCGGGCGCCGCGCAGGCTGGCGGCCTTGGCGTCGGCGGCGATGGCCATGGCGATGCTGCTCAGGAAGGCCTCGTCGTCGAAGGGCTTTTCGATGAAGTCCGCCGCACCCTGCTTGAGCGCGCGCACCGCCATCGGCACGTCGCCATGGCCGGTGATGACGATCACCGGCAGATCCACACCCCGGGCGCGCAGGGCCGACTGCAGGTCCAGGCCGCTCATGCCCGGCATGCGCACGTCGGTGACCACGCAGCCGGCGCTGTCCGGCGTGAGCGATTCCAGCGCCGCTTCCGCGCTGACGTAGGAACGGGCCTCGTAGCCGGCGGAGCGGGCAAGCATGGTCAGGGCCCGACGGATGGCGTCGTCGTCATCGACGACGTGAACAATGGCGGGGGCGGTCATGCGGTGGTCACCTTGGTGCGTATACGGGCGATCGGCAGGGTGAACCGAAAAACGCATCGTCCCGGTTGATTCTGTTCGAGCCACAGTCGGCCCGCGTGAGCTTCAACGATTCCTCGGCAGATCACCAGCCCCAGACCCATGCCACTGTCCTTGTCGCTGGAAAACGGCTCGAAGAGTTGCTGCTCGGCGGCGGCCGAAAGGCCCGGGCCGGTGTCGCAGACCTCGATCTCGATCATCCGATCTGAGGCCCGGCGCGCGCTGAGCAGGATGATCTTGGCGGTGATATGCGGCTGATCCAAGGCGTCGACGGCGTTCTGGATCAGGTTGAGCAGCACCTGCTGGATCTGCACCGCGTCCACCTGGACGGCGGCCAGGTTGCGATCGATGGCGGTGACGATCCGGATGCCGGCCCGGGCGCACTCCGGCTCGACCAGGGTGATCGCATCGCGGGCGAGGGCGGACGGGGAGCAGGGGCGGCGCTCGATCTCCCCCTTGCCGATGAAGCGGCGCAAGGTACGGACGATCTCGCCGGCCCGCTCGGCCTGGGCCACCGCCTCGTTCATGGCCTGGGCCGCGTCGGCGCGACCCTCGCCGGTCTCCATGAACCGCTGCGCGGCGCGGGTGAAGGCGATGGTGGCCAGCAGCGGCTGGTTCAGCTGGTGGGCCAGGGCCGCGGCCAGCTCCCCGGCCAGGGAAAGGCGCGAGACCCGCGCGAATTCATCCTGCCGCTGGCGCAGCACCGCCTCGGCTGTGCGGCGCTCGTTCACAGCGCACCCCAGAAAGAGCGTCGACATCGTCAAGGTGATCAGGCGCACGTCGTAGCTGAAGGTCGTCTCGTCGGACACGTGGTGGGTCAGAAAGAAGCCGTTCAGCCCGAGCTGAACGATGAAATTCCCCGTCGCCGCGCCGGTGACGCCGAAGCGGACCGCAAGCCAGATCTGGGGAAGGAACAGCAGGTAGAAGTAGCGGAAGCGATCGGCCTGCGGGTTGGAGCCTATCAAGACCAGCGTCAGAACCAGCACCGCCAGCTGGGCGGCGAACTCGGCCGCTTCGCGGCGACTGAGCCAGGTCCGGGCGGCCCCGATGCTCGCCACCAGCGGCGCCATCACCGCGACGCCGATGAAATTGCCCGACCAGGCCCGCGCCAGGATGGTGAGGTAGGCCGGTTCGGCGACCCCGCCCCATTGGCTGACCACCGCCAGGTCCGCGACGGCGGGCCCCAGGGTCGCCACGGCGCCGGCGCCGATCAGCCGCAGCAGGCCGCGTTGGCTGTCCAGCGCCCCGGTGGAAAAGCGCCTCAGGTAGATTGCGGCGACGGCGTAGCAGCCGCCGAGCGCCAAGGCCGAACAGACCAGGGCGGCGATCGGGAGGGCCGGCACAGGTCCGATCAGGTTCGAGAGCAGGTCGGCGCCGATCACCAGCGGCGCCAGGCGCGGTCCCTGCCAGACCATCAGGGCCAAAGCCAGGCCGCCGGCCAGATCCGCCAGGGGCAGGGGGCTGGTGAGCGGCGTGCGCATCAGGTCCAGCCGGTCGAGGAGGCAGTAGGCGATGACGAAGGCGACCCAAAGGGCCAGGGTGCGCGCCCGCGGCCACGCCGGGGCGGGGCCGGTCCAGTCGGAAGCCGCGGTCCTGGTTGTCATGGCTGCATCGCCCGCGCGGTCATGCTCAAGTCATGGCTCACATGACCGCCGGCTAATGCTGGTCGGGGAGGCGATAGGCCTTGTGACAGGCGCCGCACGTGTCGCCGACCACCTTGTACTGGGCGGCGAAGCCGGCCTTGTCGTTGGCGTCGGCCAGCTCCGCCAGCCTGGTCGCCGCCTCCGCGTAGCGGGCCGCCGCGGCCTCGAAGCCGGGGCGATCGCTCCAGACCGCGGGGCTGGCGGTGGTGCGGCCGAGGTTCGAGCCCTCGGGGAACAGACCCGGCATCGCCCGGGCCCAGCGGGCCAGCACCCTGGCGCCCCGGGTCAGGGACTTGACGTCGCCGCCGGCCTCGACCACCGGCCGCATGCCGCCGAACACCACGTTCGACAGGCTGAAGGCCGCCTGGCGACCGGCGACGACATCCGGGGCCGGCGTGGGCGCGGGGGCGTCGGCGTGGGCGAGGCCCGCGAGCCCCGCGGCGAGGGCGGCGGCGATCATCAGCGTCGGTTTCATCGGCGGGGCTCCAGGGGGCGAAGGGTTAGAGCTTAGCATCTCCCGCGGCGGCGCAAACCGTGGCGGGGGCGCCTCGCGGCGGCGGCGATCGGCGTGCTAGGAACGGGCCGCCGGGCCCGGTGTTGATCCGGCGCCGGCCGCCAGGAACGGAAGACCATCGCATGCACCGGGTCGTCACTGAGGTCACCCAGAGGATCGAGGCGCGCAGCAGGGACACGCGGTCCGCCTATCTGGCGCGGATGGACGCCGCCCGCCACGCCGGCGCCGGCCGCGCCAAGCTGTCCTGCGCCAACTGGGCCCACGCCTTCGCCGCGGAGGACGGGGCCGACAAGCTGCGGATGATGGACCCAGCGGCCCCGAACATCGCCATCGTCTCGGCCTATAACGACATGCTCTCCGCCCACCAGCCCTTTGAGCGGTTCCCGGCGCTGATCAAGGCGGCCGCCCACGCCGCCGGCGGCACCGCCCAGTTCGCCGGCGGCGTGCCGGCCATGTGCGACGGGGTCACCCAAGGCCGGCCGGGGATGGAGCTGTCGCTCTTTTCCCGCGACGTGATCGCCATGGCCACCGCCGTCGCCCTGACCCACGACGCCTTCGACGGGGCCCTGTGCCTGGGGATCTGCGACAAGATCGTGCCGGGGCTGCTGATGGGCGCCCTCGCCTTCGGCCACCTGCCGGTGATCTTCGTGCCTGGCGGGCCGATGACCAGCGGCCTGTCCAACGCGGAAAAGGCCAAGGTCCGCGCCGCCTACGCCGAGGGCAAGGCGAGCCGGGAAGAGCTGCTGGCCAGCGAGATGGCCGCCTATCACGGGCCGGGCACCTGCACCTTCTACGGCACTGCCAATTCCAACCAGATGCTGATGGAGATGATGGGGCTGCACCTGCCGGGCGCGGCCTTCGTGCATCCGAACACCCCTCTGCGCGACGCCCTGACCGCCGCGGCGGCCGAGCGGGCCATCGCCATCGGCCCCAACCGCCAGGACTACACGCCCCTCGGCCGGATCATCGACGCCAAGGCGGTGGTGAACGGCGTGGTGGGGCTGCTGGCCACCGGCGGATCGACCAACCACACCCTGCACCTGGTGGCCATCGCCCGGGCGGCGGGGATCGAACTGACCTGGGACGACTTCGGTGACCTGTCGGCGGTGACGCCCCTGCTGGCGCGGGTCTATCCCAACGGCGGCGCGGACGTGAACCACTTCCACGCCGCCGGGGGCATGGCGGTGGTGGTGCGCGAACTGCTGGACGCGGGTCTGGCCCATGACGACGTGCTCACCGTCGCCGGCCCCGGCCTGCGACGCTATCAGCAAGAGCCGGTGCTGGACGGCGGGCAACTGGTCTGGCGGGGCGGCGCCGCGGCGTCGCTCGACACCAACATCCTGCGGCCCGTGAACGACCCCTTCGACGCCGAGGGCGGTATCCGGCTGCTCACCGGCAACCTCGGCCGGGCGGTGATCAAGACCTCCGCCGTCAAGCCGGAGCATCGGCGCATCACCGCCCCGGCCAAGGTGTTCAACGACCAGGACGACCTGCTGGCCGCCTTCCAGGCCGGCGCGCTCACCGGGGATTTCATCGCCGTGGTGCGGTTCCAGGGCCCCAAGGCCAATGGCATGCCGGAGTTGCACAACCTGACCCCGACCCTGGGGGTGCTCCTTGATCGGGGCCAGAAGGTCGCCCTGGTCACCGATGGGCGGATGTCCGGCGCCTCGGGCAAGACCCCGGCGGCGATCCATGTCACCCCGGAAGCCCTGGACGGCGGGGCGCTTGCCTATGTGCGCGACGGGGACATCATCAGCCTCGACGCTGAAACCGGCGGCCTGTCCATCGGCGTCGATCCGGCGGCGCTGCGACGGCGCGCCCCCGCGGTCCATCCGCAGCCGCAGTTCGGCTATGGCCGCGAGCTCTTCGCCCATATGCGGCGCGCGGCCGGCCCCGCGGACGCCGGCGCCTCGGTGTTGTTTTGAGCGCCGTTCACGGGCTCGTCGGCGACGTCGGGGGCACCAACGCCCGCTTCGCCCTGGCCTATGTGGGGCCGCACGGGGTGCGGGTTGAGGACCCGGTAGGCTTCAAGGCCGCCGACTACCCCACCGGCGATGCGGCGCTGAAGGCCTACCTGGGTCAGCTGCCGAAGGGCGCGGGCCGACCCCGGTTCGCGGTGATGGCCGCCGCCGGCCCGATCAACGACGGGGCGGTGACCTTCACCAACAACACCGCCTGGACCTTTTCCGAGACCGCCCTGGCCAAGGCCGGCGGGTTCGAGGGGGTGCGGCTGATCAACGACTTCACCGCCCAGGCCCTGGCGATCGAACACCTGAAGCCCGCCGATCTGCGCCGCCTGGGCCCGGCCGGATCGCCCCCGGACCGCGGGACCACCGCGATCCTCGGGCCCGGCACCGGGTTCGGCGTCGCCGCCCGGGTGGACGACGGCGAGAGCCGCGCCACCCTGACCAGCGAGGGGGGGCACATGGGGCTCGCGACCGAAGACGACCTGGACATTGAAGTGATCCGCCGCCTCACCGCGTTATATGGCCGGGTGTCGGTGGAGCGGGTGCTGTCGGGACCCGGCCTGCACAATCTCTACACGGCCCTGGCCGAGATCCGCGGCGAGGCCGCGCCGATCACCGCGCCGGACCAGATCACCAAGGCGGCCCTGGCCGGCGAACCCCTGCCCGAACTGGCCCTGAGCCGGTTCTGCGGCTTCCTCGGCGGGACCGCGGGCAACTTCGCCCTGGCCTACGGCGCCCGCAAGGGTGTCTATGTCGCCGGAGGAATCGCGCCGGAGATTCTGGACTTCCTGGGCCAGAGCCCGTTCCGCGACCGTTTTGAATCCAAGGGCCGCATGAGCGACTATGTGAAGGCGATCCCGACCTTTGTGGTCACCCAGGCCCACGCGGCGCTGATCGGCGCGGCGAGCCTGTTGCCAGCGCTGGAGGCCAGGGCGTGATCCGCCACCGCCGCGCCCGCATCGTCGCCACCCTCGGGCCCGCCAGCCGCTCGCCGGAAATGATCGTCGCCCTGGCCCGGGCCGGCGCCGACGTCTTCCGCCTGAACTTCAGCCACGGGACCCACGACGACCACGCCGAGGCCCTGAAGAATGTGCGGGCGGCGGAGGCGGCCGTGGGCCGGCCCCTGGCCGCCCTGGCCGACCTGCAGGGGCCGAAGTTCCGCCTCGGCGCCTTCAAGGGCGGCGCGCTGAAGGTAGGGCCGGGCGACAAGATTCGCCTCGACCTCGATCCCAAGCTCGGCGACGCGACCCGGGTGAGCATGCCGCATCCGGAGCTGTTCGCGGCCCTGCACCCCGGCGCCCACCTGCTGGTGGACGACGGCAAGGTGCGGCTGACGGTGGAGGCCAGCGGCAAGGACTACGCCGACGTGATCGTGGTCCAGGGCGACAAGCTGTCGGACCACAAGGGCGTGGCGCTGCCCGGCGTCATCATCCCCCTCTCGCCGCTGACCGCGAAGGATCGCGAGGACCTGGCCTTCGCCCTGCGCATCGGGGTGGACTGGGTGGCGCTCAGCTTCGTGCAGCGGGCGGCCGACATGGCCGAGCTGCGCCGGCTCACCGGCGGCCGCGCCGCGGTGCTGGCCAAGATCGAAAAGCCGGCGGCGCTCAACGACCTCGGCGCCATCCTCGACCAGTGCGACGGGGTGATGGTCGCCCGCGGCGACCTCGGGGTGGAGATGGAGCCGGAGGATGTGCCGGTGGCCCAGAAGGCCATCGTCCGCGCCGCCCGCGCCCGGGGGATTCCGGTGATCGTCGCCACCCAGATGCTGGAATCGATGATCACCTCGCCGACCCCCACCCGGGCCGAGGCCTCGGACGTGGCCAATGCGGTCTACGAGGGCGCCGACGCGGTGATGCTCTCCGCCGAGAGCGCCGCCGGCGCCTTTCCCCTCGAGGCGGTGACGATGATGAACCGGATCATCGAGCGGGTGGAGCGCGACCCCAACTGGTCGGCGCTGATGGACGCCGAGCACGGGCTGGTGGAGGACCAGGACGCCGACGCCCTGGTCGCCGCCGCGCGCCGCGCGGCGGAGTCCGGATCCACCGCCTGCCTGGTGGCCTTCACCACCACCGGGGTCACCGCCCAGCGGCTCGCCCGCGAAAGGCCGCTGCAGCCGGTGCTGGCCCTGACGCCGCACCTGAACGTGGCCCGCAAGCTCTGCCTGGTCTGGGGCGTCGAGCCGCGGATCAGCGAGCAGCCCAAGGGCCTGGACCACCTGACCAAGGGCGCGACCCAGATGGCGGCGGATCTGGGCCTCGCAAAGCCCAACGGCCGGGTGCTGATCCTGGCCGGGACGCCCTTCGGATCGCCGGGCGCGGCGAACCTGCTGCGGCTGGCGCATGCGCCGGCGGCGAGCGGGGGATGAGCCACCTTAGTCCTCCCCGGCTGCGGCTAGGCGATTCACACATCTCTAATAATAGCGACGAAACAGTCATTTAGAGGCGGTTCGAAGGAGGCCTTCTCCCCTCGCGGGAGAAGGTGGCGCGAATGCGCGACGGATGAGGGGCCGCGCCGGCCCATCCGACTTCTTTGTGTGAGCAGATAATAAGGCATTGAAATAGAACGCCAACCGCTGGCGCGGCCCCTCATCCGGCCCTTCNNTGTGTGCATCCCCTAGCCGCACGCGAGGAGGAATTAGCTAGCTACCGCCCCCGTCAACGCTCTTAAGCCGCCCGACGCCCCCGCGCCGCCTGCGGAGCGTCCGCCCCCAGGTTGAATTGGCTGATGACGGCCGCCAGTCCCTCGGCGCCGAGGGACAGGGCGTGGCTGGCCGCGGTGGCCTGCTCCACCATGGCGGCGTTCTGTTGGGTCACCTTGTCCATCTCATTGATGGCCTCGTTGACCTGGCCAAGACCGTAGGACTGCTCCTTGGACGAGGTGGTGATCTGGGTGAGCATGCCGCCGAGTTGGTCGATGTGTCTGACGATGCGGTCAAGCGCCTTGCCGGTCTCGCCGACAAGCTCGACCCCCTCGCCCACCTGCCGGCTCGAGGCCAGAATGAGCTGCTTGATGTCCTTCGCGGCGGTCGCCGAGCGTTGGGCGAGGGCCCTGACCTCCTGCGCCACCACGGCGAANNGATGATCTGGTTGATCTGCTCGCTGGACGTCTTGATGTCGCCGATGGCCTGCACGGCCCTGCGCGCGACGTCGCCGGAGATCTCGGCGTCGCCCTTCGCCGAGGCGACGACGGCGTGGGCCTGGCCGGCGCCATCCGCGGTCTTGCGCACCGTGACGGTGATCTCGTCCAGCGCCGCGGCGGTTTCCTCAAGGCTGGCGGCCTGTCGCTCGGTCCGCTGGCAGAGGTCGTCGGAGGCCCTGCGGATCTCCTCGCCGCCGGCGCGGACTCCGTCCGTGTGATCGGCGACGACGCTCATCGTCCGTCGCAGGGTGACGATGGCGGCGTTGAAATTGTCCTGCAGCGCCCGATAGCCCTCGGCGAAATCCTCCTGCAGTTGGAACGACAGATCGCCGGCGGAGAGGCGCGCAAGGCCTGCTCCCAGGGCCTCCACCGTCTGGGCCAGCTCCCTCGCCGTGCGGATCGCCTCCGCCTCGTTCCGCGCGCGCGCCGCGCTCGCCGCGTNNCCATGTCGCCGACCTCGTCCTTGCGCGCGGCGCCGGGCACGTCCAGGTCGTTGTCTCCCTGGGCCAGCCGGCGCATGACCGTGGTCATTTCCGAGACCGGCGCCGCGATGGTCCTAGAGAGCAGCCAGCCCATGACCGCCGCGAGCATCACCCCGCTCAGGCCGCCGATCACCATCGACATCTCGGCCGCGTCGGCCGCCCGGGTCCGTTCAGCCGCGCCGGCGGCGGCAGCCTTGTCCGCGGCGGCGCGCAGGGCCTTCTGGGCGGCGCGGATGCCGCCGAGGCTTTTCACCCCGCTGAGGTCGGCGGCCTGCGGCTGCCCCCCGGGCGTGGCCATCAGCGCGACGACCTTGTCGCCGACCTTGTCCCGCCACTGGGCCATGGCCTGGCGCAGGGCGCCGATGCGCGCCGTCTCTTCCGGCGTGGTCGCCTGAGTGTCCATCTTGTCGATGGTCTTGGCGAATGTGGCCTTGGTCTCCTCGTAGGTGACCTCGAACTTCTGGTCGCCCTTGATGACGTAGCCCCGCAGGGCGTTGGTCTGTTCAAGCACGAGGGTGAGCAGCTGTTCGGCCTCGCTGGCGACCACCAGGCTCGTCTCGCTGCTGGCGGCCGCGGCGTCCATGCGCTTGATGCTCAGAAACACCACGCTCGACGAGACGAGGAAGGCGCAGATCAGCACAGCGAGCGCGGCGTTGAGCTTGACCGAAATCCTGAGATTGTTGAGCGTCACAACCGTCCTCTTGAAATCCTGAAGTCCAGGGTCGCCGACTGTCGAGACGAGCGTAGGGAACGCTGTTCCCGCCTGTCGCCGACCATCGGTGTCCTGAACTGACTTGTTGCCTCCTGTCCTTCACCAAAAGGGTTGACCGGTCCTTTCCCCTACTTCCGCGAGAGGTGAGGCGGATTGTCGCGCCCCGCGTCAGGCGCTCGCCGGCGTGGTCCGCTGGAACGCCCCCGTCCCGCTGGCGTCGTCGCCCACGCCTGCTAAAACCCTCCAATGCGCACAGACATCCCCCAGCCGATCCGGCTCGCCGAGTACCGTCCCCCCGCCTACCTGATCGACGAGGTGCGCCTCGACTTCAATCTGGAGCCCCACGCCACCCGGGTGAAGGCGACGCTCTCGGTGCGCCGCAACGGCGACCACGCCGAGCCCCTGCGCCTGGACGGGGTGCGGCTGAAGCCGATCTCCGTGGCCATCGACGGCGAGACCCTGCCGACGAGCGCCTATGTGATCACCGACGAGGACCTGACCATCCCCGGCGTGCCCGCCGCCTTCATCCTCGAGACCGAGGTCGAGATCGATCCGGAGGGGAACAAGGCCCTTGAGGGCCTCTACATGTCCGGCGGCCGGTTCTGCACCCAGTGCGAGGCCGAGG
>PLSW01000246.1 GCA_003165275.1 Caulobacteraceae bacterium | reverse complement strand
TCGGTGTTCATCGTCGACAAGTCGGCCAAGGGCGTCACCACCCGCGACTATCCCACCGTCGATGGCGCCCGCGCCTCCGAGGTCTATTTCGAGAACGTCTCCGTGGGCGCCGACGCCCTGATCGGCCCCGAGGGCGGCGCCATGCCGCTGATCGACCAGGTGATGGACGAGGCCACCGCCGCCGTCTGCGCCGAGGCCGTCGGCGTGCTGCGCAAGCTGCACGAGGGCACCCTCGACTACACCAAGCAGCGCAAGCAGTTCGGCCAGCCCATCGCCCAGTTCCAGGTTCTGCAGCACCGGATGGTCGACATGTTCATCCAGGTCGAGCAGTCGGTCTCCATGACCTACATGGCCACCATCAAGCTGGACGAGCCCGCCGCCGAGCGCGCCAAGGCGGTCTCCGCCGCCAAGGTGCAGATCGGCCGGGCCTGCAAGTTCGTCGGCCAGAACGCTATCCAGCTGCACGGCGGCATGGGCATGACCGACGAGATGGCCATCGGCCACTACTTCAAGCGCGCCACGGTGATCGAAGGCCTGTTCGGCTCGGTGGATCACCACCTGCGCCGCTACGAGGGCCTGTCCTTCGGCCAGGCGGCCTGACACCGGCCAGCCGGCGCCAAACCGCCGTCAACGATCAGGGCCCTTCGGAGCGATCCGGAGGGCCCCTTTCGTTTGGACTTGTGATCGGCGACGGATTTTGCCTCTCTGCGCGGCGAAATCACCCAAGGAGCTAAGCCGCCCATGTCCCTGCTCACCCTAGAAAAGCGCGGCCACGTCGCGATCTTGACCCTCAACCGCCCCGAGGCGATGAACGCCCTCGGCGCGCCTGGCGACGGCGATCAGGTCCAGGCGGTGTGCGACCAGGTCAACGCCGACCGCGACATCCGTTGCGTGGTGCTCACCGGCGCCGGACGCGCCTTCTCCGCCGGCGGCGACGTCAAGGCGATGAAGGCCCGCGAGGGCGCCTTCGCCGGCAATGGCGTCACCATCCGCGACGGCTACCGCGGCAACATCCACAAGGTGGTCCGCTCGATCTACGGCCTGGAGGTTCCTTCTATTGCCGCGGTCAACGGCGCGGCCATCGGCCTCGGCTGCGACGTGGCCTGCATGACCGACATCCGCATCGCCGCCGACACCGCCAAGTTCGGCGTCACCTTCCTCAAGCTCGGGCTGATCCCCGGCGACGGCGGCGCCTGGCTCTTGCCGCGCACCATCGGCATGAGCCGCGCCTGCGAGCTGCTGTTCACCGGCGACGTCATCGACGCGGCCACCGCCGCCGACTGGGGCCTGGTCAGCAAGGTCGTCCCCGCCGCCGAGCTGATGGACGCGGCCCTGGCCCTGGCCGAGAAGATCGCGCTCCAGCCCCCCCACGCCCTGCGCCTGGCCAAGTCCCTGCTCAAGCAGGGGCAGACCACCTCCTATGACACCCTCATGGAGATGAGCGCCGCCGCCCAGGCCATCGCCCACCTGACCCACGACCACATCGAAGGCGTCGACGCCCTGTTGGAGAAGCGTCAGGCCAACTTCACCGGGGAGTGACAAACGCCCCCGCCGCGTTGAGGTTTGTGCGGCGGCGGTAAGCCGGGTGTATAAGAGGTCCCAATCGCGAAAACGCGACAGGGAAGCGCGCATGGCCGGCCTGGATCGCAGACATCACGCCGAGGACGTCATCGCCGTGGCGCATGACGCCTCCGCCGCCGCCCGCTCGGCGGTGGCCGCCTCCTGGATCCGCTCCCTCAACGACTACGGCCTCGACCCGGAACAGCCGCGAGCGCCGGTGGGGGTGGGCGCGGCGGCCCTGGCCGCGTCCCGCGAGCGCCTTGCGCCCCTGCTGCTGGCGGCCCAGGCGCCCCTGGACCGGTTGTTCGGCGCGGTGGGCGACGCCGGCTGCTGCGTGCTCTTCACCGACCACCTGGGCGTGCCCCTGGAGCGCCGCGGTCAGGCGGCCGACGACGACACCTTCCGGGGCTGGGGCCTGTGGACCGGGATGATCTGGGACGAGCCCACCGAGGGGACCAACGGCGTCGGCACCTGCCTGGCGGAGGGCCGGGCCCTGACCATCCACCGCGAGCAGCATTTCTACACCCGCAACATCGGCCTCAGCTGCACCGTGGCGCCCGTGCACGACCACGTCGGCCGTCTGGTCGGCGCCCTCGATGTCTCCTCCTGCCGCAGCGACCTGGACCCGGCCATGCTGGGGCTGATCGTCACCGCGGTGAGCGATGCGGCCCGGCGCATCGAGGCGGCCAACTTCCGCCAGGTCTACAGCCGCGACCGGATCACCCTGTCGCCGGACGGGGACGCCGCCGCCCTGCTGGCCATCGATCGCAACGACTTCGTGGTCGGCGCCTCCCGCGCCGCCCGCCGGCTGCACGCCATCACCGAGGAGCGGCTCGCCGCCGGCCTGCCGGCCAGCGCCATCTTCAGCGCGGACGGCGACGGCGAGGATCTGCGCTCGGCCGAGCGGGCGGCCCTGCAGCGCGCCCTGGCCCGGGCGGCGGGCAATGTCAGCGCCGCGGCCCGCACCCTCGGCCTCAGCCGCGCCACCATGCACCGCAAGCTGGCCCGCCTCGGCCTCGTCCGCCGCGATTGAGCCGGCCATGTGTCGCACATGTGCGACAGGTGAGGGCCCCGGCGTGACCCGCGGGCGCTGACACCGTTCCGCGCGTGGGCGATCCTCAGCCCATGACGCCCAGACGGCGCAAGGCGAGGAAACCATGACCAAACACGAATTCAGCCGCACGGCCAAACCCCCGTTCAAGGCCCGCTACGGCAACTTCATCGGCGGCGCCTTCCGCGAGCCCGTCGACGGCCGCTACTTCGAAAACACCTCCCCGGTGAACGGCCAGCTGCTCTGCGAGATCGCCCGCTCCCAGGCCGCCGACATCGAGCTGGCCCTGGACGCGGCCCACGCCGCCAAGGACGCCTGGGGCCAGACCAGCCCCGCCGAGCGGGCGGTGATGCTCAACCGCATCGCCCAGGTGATGGAGGACAACCTCACCCTCCTGGCCACCGCCGAGACCTGGGACAACGGCAAGCCGATCCGCGAGACCATGGCCGCCGACCTGCCCCTGGCCGTCGACCACTTCCGCTACTTCGCCGGCGCCATCCGCGCCCAGGAGGGCGGCATCTCGCAGATCGACAACGACACGGTGGCCTATCACTTCCACGAGCCCCTGGGCGTCGTCGGCCAGATCATCCCCTGGAACTTCCCCCTGCTGATGGCGGTGTGGAAGCTGGCCCCGGCCCTGGCCGCCGGCAACTGCGTTGTGATCAAGCCCGCTGAACAGACCCCGGCCTCGATCCTGGTCTTCGCCGAGCTGATCGCCGACATCCTGCCTCCCGGGGTGCTCAACATCGTCAACGGCTTCGGCCTGGAGGCCGGCAAGCCGCTCGCCTCCAGCCCGCGCATCGCCAAGATCGCCTTCACCGGCGAGACCACCACCGGCCGGCTGATCATGCAGTACGCCAGCCAGAACCTGATCCCGGTGACCCTGGAGCTGGGCGGCAAGTCGCCGAACATCTTCTTCGAGGATGTGATGGCTGAGGACGACGACTTCCTCGACAAGGCCATCGAGGGCTTCGTGATGTTCGCCCTCAACCAGGGCGAGGTCTGCACCTGTCCGAGCCGCGCCCTGATCCACGAGGCGATCTACGACCGGTTCATGGAGCGCGCCCTCAAACGGGTGGCGGCCATCGTCCAGGGCGACCCCCTGGATCCGGCCACGATGATCGGCGCCCAGGCCTCCAGCGAGCAACTGGAGAAGATCCTCAGCTACTTCGACATCGGCCGCCAGGAAGGCGCCGAGGTGCTGATCGGCGGCGCCCGCGCCGAGATGTCCGGCGATCTGGCCGGCGGCTTCTATGTCCAGCCCACCGTGTTCCGCGGCGACAACAGCATGCGCATCTTCCAGGAGGAGATCTTCGGCCCGGTGGTGTCGGTGACCACCTTCAAGGACGACGCCGAGGCCCTGTCGATCGCCAACGACACCCTCTACGGCCTGGGCGCCGGCATCTGGAGCCGCGACGCCAACCGCTGCTACCGCTTCGGCCGCGGCATCCAGGCCGGCCGGGTGTGGACCAACTGCTACCACGCCTATCCCGCNNAGCAGACCAAGAACATGCTGGTCAGTTACAGTCCCCAGAAGCTCGGCTTCTTCTGAGCCTTGGCTGAGGCGGTCGCGGTTCCGGAAACGGACCGCGGCCGGCTCCCACGGAGGTGTCATGACCGAACGTCCGGAACGGGTGCGGGCGACCCCCGCGGCCCTGGCCCTGATCGCCGAGATCGTCGCCGACCACGGCCCGGTGCTGTTCCACCAGTCCGGCGGCTGCTGCGACGGCTCCTCGCCCATGTGCTATCCGCAGGGCGACTTCCTCCTGGGCGACCGGGACGTGAAGCTGGGCGAGATCGGCGGCTGGCCGGTCTACATCGGCGGAGCCCAGTTCGAGGCGTGGCGCCACACCCAGCTGATCATCGACGTAGTGCCGGGGCGGGGCGGCATGTTCTCCCTGGATAACGGCCGCGAACGCCGCTTTCTCACCCGCTCCCGGGCGTTCACCCCGGAGGAGCTGGCGGTGCTGGGCGACGCATGAGTCCAGGCGGGCGAGGGCTTGCGGCGCTCCAATCCCCGTCACTCCCGGGCCTGTCCCCATAGGCGCTAATCTAGAGCGCGCCGGGTTTGCCTTGAGCCCCACCTCTGCTCGTCATCCCGGCCGGAGCGCCCTTGCGCGGAGAGCCGGGACCCAGGCGGTTCGCAAGAACGGTGGGCTTGGCTCCTGGGTCCCGGCTCTCCGCTCCGCTCCGGTCGGGATGACGAGTTGAGGGGGCGGCGGGCCTAGTGAAAGGCGCAAGAAGGCCTGGAAGCAGCGCCGATTGGCCCAACGTCGCCCTTGCCCGCCCTAACCCCACGCGTCTAACATCTGTTTGAAAAACACAAACCGGGAGAGACCTAATGACCATCGGCGTCGTCGCCACCCTGATCGTGGCCCCAGGCAAGAATGCCGATTTCGAGGCGGTGTTCGCGGCCCTCGCCGCCCAGGTGAAGGCCAACGAGCCCGGCTGCCTGTCCTACGCCCTCACCAAGTCGCGCACCGACCCGCAGACCTACAAGGTCCTGGAGCTCTACGTCGACCAGGACGCCCTGACCCATCACGGCGGCACCGACTATTTCAAGGCCGCCGGCCCCAAGCTCGGCCCCTGCCTCGGCGGCGCTCCGACCATCGAATACCTCGACGGGGTCTGAAGACCATGGATCTGGCCTTTTCCGACGAAGACCTCGCCTTCCGAGACGAGGTCCGCGCCTTCATCGCGGCGTCCTACGACGACGACATGCGCGCCCACAACGCCCAATCGAAGAACGGCCATGTGGATCGGGCGGGCCAGATCCGCTGGCTCAAGCGGCTGAACGACAAGGGCTGGCTGGCCCAGAACTGGCCGGTGGAATACGGCGGCGCAGGCTTCACCGAGGCGCAAAAGTACATCTTCTCCATGGAGATGGCCCTGGCCGGCGCCCCGGCCACCTCGAACATGGGGCTGATCATGTGCGCCCCGGTGATCATGGCCTTCGGCACGGACGAGCAGAAGGCCCAGCACCTGCCGAAGATCCTCAGCTCGGAAGTCTGGTGGTGCCAGGGCTATTCCGAGCCCGG
>PLSW01000215.1 GCA_003165275.1 Caulobacteraceae bacterium | reverse complement strand
CAGCTCGGCCAGCATCTCTGCCCGCCGCACCAGGGGCAGGCGCGCCTCGCGGCCGGCGGCCATTTCCGGATTGTCGGCCTTGATGGCGGTGGAATAGACCAGGGACGAGGCGCCCTCGATGTTGGCCGCGTCGTGGCCGATGAAGATGGTCGCGCCCAGCTTCTTCAGCCGCTCGGTGTTGGGGCCGGCCTTGGCGTCGGAGCCCTGCACGNNTGCCGATGCCGCCGATGCCGATGAAATGGACGGGGCCGCGGGCGAAGGGGCCGTGGCGGGCGGGGCTCTGCTTCAGGGGCACGGGTCGGCGGTTCATCGTGGGGTGCTATCCGATTTCGAAAACAGACGACAGGCCGAACGTCGGCGAATCGGTGCAACTCCCGTTCCAAGGCAAGGGGCCCAAGAATCCGCTTGCCTTGGCACGAACAAAACCGGAACGTAGACTGTCGCCTTCCCCGTATGGACGCCGCCCCATGATTACCCGCCATATCGACGCCGCCCTCGACGCCCTTGAGGCCTGCCGCAGCCGCCTGCCCTGGTTGCGCGACTTCTATCGCCCCGGCACCCCGGAGCACGCCGTCCTGGAAGAGGTGCTCGGGGCCTTGAATCGCGCCGACGCCGTGCTATTGGACCGCCCCTCCGGAGAAGCCGCCCCTTCTCGATAGCCGATCCGTCAGGGTCCGGCGCATTTGACGCAGGGGCGTCAGCCGAAACTTAAGGTCTCGCGTGGATACTGCGCCGATAACCTTAAGGCGTCGGATTCGCCGGTGAACGGGTGTTGAACGGCGCGCTCAGGCGGGGCTCAGTCCCGCGGGCGCAGTGTTCGGTCCTCGGCTCGCCAGTCCGGCGACGGGATCGAAGATCGAGGGCTTTATGAACGGTCGATGTGAGTGGGTGTTTGTCGATCCGACGGATACCGGTGCGGTGCAGGTCGGCGACCTGGTCTCGGCGGCGGCGGGCGGCATGCCCACCTATCGCGTGATCGAGCTGAACGACGGCCTGGCCTGCCTGCGCGACGAGCGCGAGACGGAACAGCGGATGCCCCTGGACCGGTTTGTCTGGAAGGCCTGCGAGTAGGGTCATTCGATTTCCTCCACCGCGAAGCGGGGGAGGTGGCAGTGAGCGAAGCGAACTGACGGAGGGGGCGTCGGTCCGTCGCACGGACGGTCAGTCCGGCGCCCATCCCACCGCTTCGAAGATGCCGTTCGCGATCCCATTCGGATCGGCCATCACCTCTGAAGCTTGATAGCGCATCACCCGAACGCCTTCGCGAGCGAGGAATGCGTCGCGGCGTTCATCCCGGGCCGGATGATCGCCCATCCCGTGGCTTTGACCATCGACCTCGATGGCGAGCTTCGCCTTGGCGCAGTAGAAATCCAGAACATAGGGCCCGAAGGGGTGCTGGCGGCGGAACACCGGCAGACCGGGCGCGCGGTGTTTCAGGCGCATCCACAGGGCCATCTCCGGCGGCGTCATCTCGGCGCGCAGGGTCTTGGCGAGGGAGTGGGTTTTCTGCTTGGATCGCATGGGTTGAGCTTAACGTCGGATCGACAAGTTCGTCACGCAGGTTGTTGAATTGCGGTACAGAGAGCACACATAGGTTGTACGGCGGACCGACGCCCCCTCCGTCAACTCGCTTCGCTCGTCGCCACCTCCCCCGCTTCGCGGTGGAGGAAAATTGCTCGGCGGGCGGCGCCATGGGAATCAACTTGAGAGCTCGCATTGTGACCTTCTCGAACAACCACCTCATCAAGCGATTATTTCTGTTCGGATCGCAGATATTGTTTGGGGTGCTTGCCCTGTTGACTGTCCTTGCTCTTGGTTGGTTTCACAACCACCTGACCGTCGATTCACCGCACAGCCCCACGGGTGAGTTCATCGTGCCATTCGAGGTTAGTGGGGGAACCGTCTACGTAACTCGAGCGGAATACAACCTGACTATCGCTGGGTGGGTGGTCAGCGGCGTCCTGGTCGGAATTCAGTTGCTCAAGAATTTTATCGAAGCGCGAGGCAAGCAACGACCAACAGGCGCGTCCTAAGCCGACTCTTCCGATGTCCGACCTTCAAAACCGCCGCGACAGCACCGTCACCGGCTCTACGCCATACCCGATGGCCTTGTAGAACGCGACCACCGCGGCGTTGTCGGCCCGCACCATCAGCTGCAGCTTCGGCATGCCCCGCGCCTGCGCCCAGGCCTCGGCGGCGCGCATCATCGCCGCGCCGAGGCCGGAGCGCTTCAGGGCCGGCGACACCGCCAGATAATAGACCCAGGCCCGGTGCCCATCCGCGCCGACCATGGCGGTGGCGATCAGTTCGCCATCGCGGCGATGGGCCAGCACCGTCGACGTCGAACCGGCCAACGCCAGCCTCGCATCGGCGCGGGGGTCGTTCCAGGGCCGGGTGAGGCCGCAGGCTTCCCAAAGGGCGACCGCCGCCTCGATCTCGCCCGGGCGCAGGTCGTCGATCAGGATATCCGCTTCGCTCACTTCCGCGCCGTCGCCTCGACGAGATCGGCCAGCCGCTCGGCGGCGTCGGGCCGGGCCACGGAGCGGGCCGCGGCGGCCATGCGGGCCAGGCGGTCGGGGTTGGTCAGCAGGGTCTCCAGGGCCCTCGTCATCACATCGACGCTGAGCACGTCCTCGCGGGCGACCTCGGCGGCGCCGGCCTCGGCGAGCAGGCGGGCGTTCTGGCCCTGGTCGTCGTCGAGGGCGATCCGCAGGGGCACCAGGATGGACGGGCGGCCGGCCACCGCCAGCTCGCACACCGTCGAGGCGCCGGAGCGGCCGATGACCAGGTGGGCGGCCTCCAGCCGGCCGGCCATGTCGCGGAAGAAGGGGGCGATGTCGGCCTTGACGTCGGCGTTGCGGTAGGTGGCGCGGGCGAGGTCCATGGACTCCGGCCGCGCCTGCTGCTGCACGTTCAGCCGCGAGCGCAGGGCCTCCGGCAGCTGGGCGATGGCCTTGGGCACCAGGTCGGACAGCAGGCGGGCCCCCTGGCTGCCGCCGGTGACCAGCAGGTTGATCTCGCCGTCCGGGCCGGGCGGGGCGTAGGGCCGGCCCGCCAGGGCCTGGATCTCGGGCCGGACGGGATTGCCCACCACCACCGAGCGGGAGACCACCTTGGGCGTGGCCTTCTGCAGGGTGGGAAAGGCCCGGCCGATGGCGGTGACGTGCGGGGCGAGGGCGCGGTTGGCCCGGCCCATGACCGCATTCTGCTCGTGGATCACGCTGGGCCGGCCGGTGGTGATCGCGGCCAGGAGCGCCGGCACCGAAGGGTAGCCGCCGAAGCCGACCACCACGTCCGGATCGATGCGGCGAAAGGCGTTGCGCGCCTGCAGGACGCCGACGCCGATGGCGGCGGCGGCCTTCAGCATCCCCAGCCGGTCGCCGGGGCGATAGGTGGCGGTGGACAGGGCGATCTTCTCGCCGCCGGGGAAGTTGGCGGCGAAGTCGACGCCGCGCTCGTCGGTGGCCAGGGCGATGCGCCAGCCGCGGGCGATCAGGGCCTCGGCCAGGGCCTGGGCGGGGAACAGATGGCCGCCGGTGCCGCCGGCGGCGACGACGCACATGCGGCCCGCGCGGGCCGGGACCGCCGGGATGCGGCCGGGACTGGCGGCGTTCACGCGAACGCGCCGGCCGGGCCGTCGGTGGGCGCATAGGCGCCCGGACGTTTGCGGGTCAGGGCCAGCGCCATGCCCAGGGTCAGTCCCATGGCGAGCATCGACGAGCCTCCATACGAAATGAAGGGAAGCGTCATGCCCTTTGTCGGGATCATGTTCAAGTTCACGGCGATATTGATGAAGGCCTGCTGGCCCACCAGGACGAAGAGGGCGCCGGCGGCCACCTGTTCGAAGGGATCGGAGAGCTTCATTGAGCGGAAGAGGCCACGCACGACGATGAAGCCGAAGAGGCTGATCAGCAGCAGGGAGAACAGCAGGCCGAACTCCTCGGCGGCGCCGGAGAAGGCGAAGTCGGTGTGCACATCGGGCACCTGGCGCTTGAGCACCCCCTCCCCCGGACCGCGGCCGAACCAGCCGCCGGCGGCGATGGCGTCCTGGGCCCGGTCGATCTGCTGGTGGGCGTCGGCGTGCTCGGGCAGGAGGAAACGGTTCACCCGGCTGGCGACGTGCTGGAACACGAAATAGAGGCTGACCAGGCCCACACAGGCGGTGGCGCCCAGGCCCAGGATCCACTTGAACGGCACCCCGGCCATGAAGAAGGCGGCGCCGAAGGCGATGGTGATCAGCACGGTCTGGCCCACGTCCGGCTGCCAGAGCAGCAGGGCCACCGAGACAATGTAGAGGATGAAGGCGATGGAGACCCCCGGCACGCCCTCGCCCTTCTGGCCCTCGGCGAACATCCAGGCCGCCAGTACGATCAGCGCCGGCTTCATGAACTCGGACGGCTGCAGGGAAAAGCCGCCGAACTCCAGCCAGCGGGTGGCACCCTTGGCGTGGTGCCCGGCCAGCGGCAGGGCGATCATGATCGCCACGGCGATCAGGTAGATGAAGAAGGAGGCGCGGCGCACCCCCTTCGGCGACAGCATCGAAACCCCCAGCAGGGTCGCGGCCCCGCCGACGGCGAAGACGCACTGGCGGATGGCGAAATGGAACGGATCGCTCACATGCATCCGCGCCGCCGCCGCCGGGCTGTTGCCGAAGGACAGCAGCACCCCGAGGCAGATCAGGATGCCGATGGCCCCCAGCAGCAGATGATCGGTGGTCCACCACCAGACCCCCCAGCGGGAGCGGTCGTTGCGGGCGAAGGGATGCTGTTGCAGCGTCATGCGATGGCGCCCCTCAAGGGCCGTTCGGCGAGGCGCACCACCGCCGCGCGGAAGGCGTCGCCGCGAACCTCGAAGTCGGGGAACTGGTCGAAGGAGGCGCAGGCCGGGGAGAGCAGGATGATCGCGTCGCCCCCGGCGGCCCGGGCGTCGGCGTGGGCGGCGGCGACGGCGGCCTCGATGGTGCCGGCGACGATCGCCGGCGCGCGGCCGGCCAGGGTCTGGGCGAAGTCCTCCGCCGCCTCGCCGACGAGGTAGGCCTTGACCACCCGCGGGAAGAGGTCGGTCAGGCCGTCGATGCCCCCCGCCTTGGCCCGGCCGCCGGCGATCCAGTAGAAGCGCGGATAGGAGGACATGGCCTGCCGCGCCGCGTCGGCGTTGGTGGCCTTGGAATCGTTGACGAACCGTACGCCGCTGAAATGGGCCACGGTCTCCATGCGGTGGGCGAGGCCGGGGAAGGTGGCCAGGCCCGTGGCCGCGTCCTCGGCGGAGATGCCCAGGGCCCGGACGGCGGCGTAGGCGGCGGCGGCGTTCTGGCCGTTGTGGCGGCCCGGCAGGGAGCGGGCGCGGTCGAGGTCGGCCACCTCCATCACCCGCTCGCCGGTGGCGTCATAGAGCACGCCCTGCAGGGCGTAGACGCCCCGGCCGAGGGCGCGGCGGGCGGAGATCGGCACGATGGTGCGGCGGTTGGCGGCGGTGATCTCGGTGCAGATCTGCGAGCCCCAGTCGTCGTCGACCCCGATGACGGCGGTGTCGCCCTTGCCCTGGTTGAGCAGCACCCGGCGCTTGGCGGCCACGTAGCCGTCCATGCCGCCGTGGCGGTCCAGGTGGTCGGGGCTGAGGTTGAGCAGAATGGCGACGTCCGGCTTCAGGCTGGAGGTCAGGTCGAGCTGGTAGGAGGAGACCTCCAGCACATAGACCGCTCCCCCGTGCATGTCGTCCAGGCCGAGGACGCCGTAGCCGATGTTGCCGCCGATGCGGGCGTCGCGGCCGGCGGCGGCGAGCATGTGACCGATCAGGGCGGTGGTGGTGGACTTGCCGTTGGTGCCGGTGATGGCGATCANNCCCGGCGGCGCGGGCCTTCTCCACCGTCCAGTGCGGCGCCGGATGGGTGAGCGGCACGCCGGGGGACAGCATCAGGGCGTCGAACTGCGACCAGTCGGCGGTGGTCAGGTCGACGAGGGGCAGGTTTTCCGCGGCGGCGGCCTGCCGCGAGGCCGGGTTCTCGTCCCAGAGGGCGACCTCGGCGCCGCCCGCCCTCAGGGCGCGCGCAGCCGTCAATCCGGTGCGGCCCAGGCCGAACACCGCGACGCGCTTGCCTTCAAATCCGCGGACGGGGATCACCGGGTCTGGCCCTCCCTATCGCAGTTTCAAGGTGGCCAGCCCGATCAGGGCCAGCACGATGGCGACGATCCAGAAGCGCACCACCACGGTGGATTCCGCCCAGCCGAGCTTTTCGAAATGGTGGTGGATCGGCGCCATCAGGAACACCCGGCGGCCGGTGCGCTTGAAGTAGAGCACCTGGATGATCACCGAGAGGGCCTCGGCGACGAACAGGCCGCCGACGATGGCCAGGACGATCTCGTGCTTGCAGGCCACCGCCACCGTGCCCAGGGCGCCGCCGAGGGCCAGGGAGCCGGTGTCGCCCATGAAGATCTTGGCCGGCGGGGCGTTATACCAAAGGAAGCCGAGGCCGGCGCCGATGATGGCGCTGGTGAAGACCGCCAACTCCCCGACGCCGGGGACGAAGTGGACCTTGAGGTACTCGGCGAAGACGAAGTTGCCGACCAGATAGGCGATGACGGCGAAGGCGGCGGCGGCGATCATCACCGGCACGATGGCCAGGCCGTCGAGGCCGTCGGTGAAGTTCACCGCATTGGCCGCGCCGACGATCACGACGCCGGCGAAGATCAGGTAGAACCAGCCGAGATTGAACAGCAGCGACTTGAAGACCGGGAAGGCGAGCGAGGTCGACTGGGCCGAGGCGTGGTCGAGGGTGATCAACGCATAGAGCCAGTGGGTGAACCCCGCCGCGGGCGGCCCCGGCATGGTCATGCGGACCATGGCGAACACCGCCACGAAGGCGACCAGGAACTCGATGGCCAGGCGCGCGAAGCCCGACAAGCCGTCGGTGCTCTGTTTGGTGACCTTGGAATAGTCGTCAAGAAAGCCCAGCACGCCGAAACAGGCGGTGACCAGGATCGCCACCCAGACATAGACGTTGGTGAGGTCGGCCCAGATCAGGGTGCCGACCAGCAGGCCGGCGAGGATCATCAGCCCGCCCATGGTCGGCGTGCCGGCCTTTTCGATGATGTGGCGCTGGATGCCGTCGCTGCGGATCGGCTGGCCCTTGCCCTGTTTGGTCTGCATCCAGCGGATGAAGCGCGAGCCCATGGAGACGACCACGATCTGCGCCGTGGCCAGGGACATGCCGCTGCGGAAGGTCAGGTATTTCAGCAGGTTGAGCACCGGCACATAGTGGTGATGTTCGGCCAGGCGCGCGTACAACAGATAAAGCATCAGCCCGCCTTCCCTACACCGGTCCAGGTCGCCAGCGCCGCGGCGATCGCCGCGGCCCTGGACCCCTTGGACCCCTTCACCATCACCACGTCGCCGGGCGAGAGCGCGGCCCCGACCGCACCCACCAGGGCCGAGGCGTCGTCTGCGTAGCCGCCCCGCCGAGTCGGCGGAAGGGCGTCCCAGAGGGATCGCATCAGCGGACCGGCGCAGAACACCAGATCCACCCCGGCCGCCTCGAGATCGGCGGCGAGGGCGGCGTGGTAGGCCGGAGCCCCCTCGCCCAGTTCCAGCATGTCCGTGAGCGCGGCCAGCCGGCGGCCCGCGACCCGCCGCGCGCCCAGGCCGGCCAGGGCCGCGGCCATGGAAACGGGGTTGGCGTTGTAGCTTTCGTCGATCAGCAGGGCCTCGCCGCCGATAAGGCGGATCGGCCGTTCGGCGCCCCGGCCATCGAGGGGCTCGAAGCCGGCCAGGGCCGCAAGCGCGACGTTCCGACCCACGTTCATGGCCTCCAGCGACATAAGCGCGCAAAGGCTGTTCAGACCCCAGTGGGCGCCGGACATGCGGATGGGAAAGGCCAGGGTCTCGCCGTCGATCCGCGCCCGGACCAGGGCGCCCTCCCCGGCCTCGAAACCGAGGAGTTGGGCGTCGCATCCGGCGCCGGAGCCGAAGCTGCGCACCTCCAGGCTCCAGCGCTCCGCCTCGTCGCGGAGGAACTCGAACCAGGGATTGTCGGCGTTGAGCACGGCCACCCCGTCCGGCGCCATGCCGGCGAAAATCTCGGCCTTGGCCCTCGCCACCCCGGGCTCGCCGTCGGGGAAGTTCTCGATGTGCACGGGCCCCACGGTGGTGATGGCGGCCACGTGCGGCTGGATCATCCAGGACAGGGGCTTGATCTCATCGGCGTGGTTCATGCCGACCTCGAACACCGCCCGCTCGGTCTCCCTGGGCATGCGCGCCAGGGTCAGGGGCACGCCGATGTGGTTGTTGTAGGACTTCACCGAGGTATGCGCCCGGCCGGCCAGGGCCAGGCCGGCGGCGATGGCCTGGGTGACGCTGGTCTTGCCCACCGAGCCGGTGACGGCGCAGCGGCGGGCGTGGGGCGCGCGCTCCCGGGCGTGCAGGGCCATGGCCTGAAGGGCGTCAAAGGTGTCGGGCACGAGGACCCGGGGGCCCGGGACCTCGCGGGAGACCAGGGCGCCCGCGGCGCCGCGGGCCAGGGCCGCCTCGACGAATTCATGCCCGTCGCGCTCCCCGGCCAGGGCGACGAAGAGGTCGCCGGGCTCCAGGGTGCGGGTGTCGATGGACACGCCGGTGGCGGCGAAGTCGCCGCCGGCCGCCACACCGCCAGCGGCGTGGGTGATCTCGTTCGCATCCCAGAGCGGGCTAGACATGCGCCGCCTCCAGGCCGAGGGCGGCGGCGGTCTCGGCGACGTCGTCGAAGGCGTGGGTCACCCCGCCGACGATCTGGCCCTGCTCGTGGCCCTTGCCGGCCACCACCAGCACGTCGCCCTCCGCGAGCATCGCCGCGGCCTGGCGGATGGCGGCGCGGCGGTCGCCGATCTCGCGCAGCCCCCCGGCGCCGGCCATGATCTCGGCGCGGATGGCGGCGGGGGTTTCGCTGCGGGGATTGTCGTCGGTGACGATGGCCACATCGGCCAGGCGCGCGGCGATGGCGCCCATCAACGGCCGCTTGCCGCGATCCCGGTCGCCGCCGGCGCCGAACACCACCACCAGCCGGCCGCGCACATGCGGGCGCAGGGCGGTTAGCACGGTCTCCAGACCATCGGGGGTGTGGGCGTAGTCCACATAGGCCTCGCCGCCCTCGGCCGCGCGGCCCACCCGTTGCAGGCGGCCGGGGGCGCCTTCGATATGCTCCAGCGCCGCCAGCACCGCGCCCACGTCCTCGCCGGCGGCGATGCAGAGGCCGGCGGCGATCAGGGCGTTGCCGGCCTGGAAGGCCCCCGCCAGGGGCAGGGCGACCTCGTACTTTTCGCCCAGGTGTTCGATGACCAGCTGCTGGCCGGCCGCGGTGGGCGTGCGCGAGACGAGCTTCAGCGACTGGCCGTGCTCGCCCACCGACAGCACCGTGTGGCCGAAGTTGGCGGCGGCGGCGGCGAAGGCGGGGAAGCTGTCGCTGTCGGCGTTGAGCACCGCCGTGGCGCCGCGGGGCAGCAGCGCCTCGAACAGGCGCAGCTTGGCGGCGCGATAGGCGCCCATGGTCCCGTGATAGTCGAGATGGTCCTGGGTCAGGTTCAGGAAGCCCGCCGCCGTGAGCCGCACCCCGTCCAGGCGGCGCTGATGCACCCCGTGGGAGGAGGCTTCCAGGGCCAGGTGGGTGACGCCCCGGCCCGCCAGGTCCGCCAGCAGGCGCGCGACATCGGCCGCGTCGGGGGTGGTCAGGCCCGGCGGGGTGATCTGCTCGTCGCCGGCTCGTACGCCCAGGGTGCCCATGCTGGCCGCCTTGTGGCCCAGGGCCGTGAATATCTGGCGACAGAAGGCGGCCACCGAGGTCTTGCCGTTGGTGCCGGTGACGGCGACGCAGACTTGCGGCTGGGCGCCCCAGAACCGGGCGGCGGCGAGGGCGAAGGCGCGGCGCACGTCGGCGGCCTGGACCTGCAGGGCGGCCAGGGCCGGATCCGGCGCATCCGCGGTCAGCACCGCGGCGGCGCCCGCGGCCAGGGCGGCGGGGATGAAGGCGCGGCCGTCGGCGCTGGCGCCCGGGAGGGCGGCGAACAGGAAGCCGGGGCGAACCAGGCGGCTGTCGGCGGTGACGCCGGTGATCTCCGGATCCACCGGCAGGGCCTGGCCCACGAGGTCGGAGAGCCGGCGCGCGGTCATCGCTCGTCCCCGCTCAGCTCGTCCTGCTTGGGCGCGGACTTGGGATCGACCGGCGGCGCATAGGCCGCGCGCTGGACCCGCAGGATGGGCGCGATCCGCTCGACCACCCGGCCGACCGCGGGGGCCGAGTTCCAGTGGCCGGTGGCGAAACCGAAGGTCTCCTTGGTGGGCTTGGGCTCGTCGAGCATGATCAACACGAAATAGCGGTCAGTCCCCACCGGCCCGTCGGTAGGAAACACCCCGGCGAAGGAGGACACCAGCTTCTTGCGCGCGATGCCGCCGCCAAGCGACTTTTCCGCGGTGCCGGTCTTGCCGCCCAGGCGATAGCCGGGCGCCGCGGCGTCGGCCAGGGTGCCGCTGCCGCGGGTGGCGTTCAGCCGCATCAGGTCGAGCATGGTGCGCGAGGTGGCTTGGGAGATCACCCGACGGCGCTGGGGTTGCGGCGCGTTGGGGTCGAGCTTGCGGATGGTCAGGGGGACGTATTCGCCGCCGTTGAGCACCGCGCCCATGCCGGTGGCCAGGGACAGGGGGCTGACCGCGATCGCCTCGCCGAACGCCATCGAGGCGACCGCGCTTTCGGTGAGCTTCTTCTGGAGGATCGGTCGGGCCGACTCCGCCAGTTCGCTGGGCGCTGCGTTGAACAGGCCGAAGGCGCGGAAATAGTGCTCCATGCGATCGGGCCCGGCCAGCAGGCCCAGGCGCGCCGCGCCGATGTTGGAGGAGTGGGTGAACACCTCCCAGAGCGGAAGGGACGTGTCGCCCTTGTCGTAGTCGTGGATGGTCCGGCCGGGCATCTGCAGGGTGCGGACGTCGAAGACGGTGTTGGGCGTGGCCACGCCGGAGTCGATGCCCATGGCCAGGGTGAAGACCTTGAACACCGAACCGGGCTCGTAGACCGTGCCGGCGACGTGATTGATCATGTTCTGCGGCGGGGTCGAACCGGGGGTGTTGGGATCGAAGGCGGGGAAGCTGGCCAAGCCCAGGATCTCGCCGGTGCGGACATTGGTGACAATGCCGACGCCGCCGATGGCCTGGTATTTCACCGCCGCCTTTTCCAGCTCGTCCTGCAGGGCCGCCTGGATGCGCAGGTCGATGGTCAGCGCCACCGGCTGGCCGCCGGCGCTGGCCTTGATGGGCTTGTCCAGCGCCAGCTCCGCCCCCGACAGCCCCGTGCCGCCGCGATCGACGAAACCGATCAGGTGGCCGGCGGTGGGACCCAGGGGATAGACGCGCTTGGACTCCGGCTCGAAGGAAATGCCCGGCAGGCCGAGATCGTCGAGGCGGGCCTTTTCGTCGGGGGTGAGGCCGCCGATCAGGTACTGGCGCTTGTCGGCGGTGAGGGCCTTGTCCAGCCGGGTCGGCGACAGCTGCGGGAGCTGGGCGGTCAGGACCCGCTTCACCTCGGCGGCGTTCCAGTTTTCCCGCGGGTCGTAGTAGAGGCCGAAGTGGGGCAGGTCGACGGCCAGCAACCGGCCATTGCGGTCGACCATGTCCGCCCGAGCGCCAGGAGGCGCAAGCACGGCGGCGGAACGATCGGTGTCCGGGAACAGCGCCGAGCGGGTGGCCCCTACCGCCAGGGTCAGGAAGCCGGCGGCGAACATGGCCAGGATGAAGAAGATGCGCAGCCGGGTGTCGTCCTCGGCCCGGCCGGCGGCCTTGGCCCGTTCGAAGGCGTGTTCCACCCGCCAGATCCGCTCCGCCAGCCAGCGCCAGGCTGGGGGCAGGCGATAGAGGGCGAGGTCGGCGGGGCGCATCAGCGGACGCTCGCGGCAGGGGGCGGGGCGGCGGTCGGCGCGATGGCCCCAGACTGGCGGCGCTTCAAGTCGGCGCGGCTCGCGGCGCCCCCTACCCCGTCACCCCCGGGCTTGTCCCGGGGGCCAGGGAACACAGTCGGCGAAGTCGTCCCACCCAGGGCAATCGCGACCCGTTCGTGTTCCCTTGCCCCCGGGACAAGCCCGGGGGTGACGGGTTTTCTGGACGGATCGACCAATTCGGAGCCGACGTTTGCCGCCGAACTCGCGGCCACCCGCGCCAGGCTGGCGAGCTCAGCGGCGGCGACCTCGTGCTTGGCGGCGACAGGCTGCAGGCCCAGGTACTGGCCGGCCAGGGCCTCCAGTCGCTCCGGCTGCTCCTGGTGGGCGACCTCGGCCTGGAGGAGGCGGATCTGGTCCTGCTCGGCGCCGATCTGCTCCTGCACCCGGTCGATGTCGGCGCGCTTGTCGCCGGCGCCGTCCTTGGCCAGGTAAACCACCAGCACCAGGGCCACCAGGACGGCCATGGCGCCGATCTCGACGATGCGGAAACCGCGGATGCGGCGGTTGAAGAAGCCGACCCGGGTCATGCGGCGGCCCTCCAGGCGGGGGCGCCGGTGCGGATCGCCGCACGAAGCTTGGCGGAGCGGGCGCGGGGGTTGGCGGCGATCTCGGCGTCGGCGGGCTTCTGGGCGCCGTTGAAGATCATCTCGAAGGTCGGCTCCGGCCCCCGTTCCGCCGGCGGCAGGTGGCGCGAGCCCCCCGGGGTGCGCCCGGCCCGCTCGGTGAAGAAGGCCTTGGCGATGCGGTCTTCCAGGGAATGGAAGGTGACCACCGCCAGCCGGCCGCCCTCGCGCAGCAGCTGCTCGGCGGCCTCCAGCCCGGCCTCGATCTCGGCCAGCTCGCCGTTGACGGCGATGCGCAGGGCCTGGAACACCTTGGTCGCCGGATGGGTCTTGGCGCCGCGCCGCCCGCCCAGGGCCCGCTCCACCACCTCGGCCAGATCGAGGGTGCGCTCGAAGGGCTGCTCGGCCCGGCGGCGGACCAGGAACGAGGCGATCCGGCGGGACTGGCGCTCCTCGCCGTAGACGAAGAAGATGCGGGCCAGCTCCGCCTGCTCGGCGCCGTTGACCAGGTCGGCGGCGCTGGGGCCGGACCGGCTCATCCTCATGTCGAGGGGGCCGTCGCGCATGAACGAAAAGCCGCGGTCGGCCTCGTCAACCTGCATCGATGAGATGCCCAGGTCGAAGGCGATCCCGTCGCAGGGCCCATCCACATGGGCGGCCATGGCCGAGAAGCGGTCCTCGATCAGCACGAACCGGCCGGACGCCATCAGCGGCGCGGCATAGGCCCGGGCGGTGGGGTCGCGGTCGAAGGCGACGACCCGGCAGCCGGCGTCCAGCAGGGCGCGGCTGTAGCCGCCGGCGCCGAAGGTGGCGTCGATGATCAGCTTGCCCGGCGCCGGGAGCAGGACCTCGAGCACGGCGTCGCGAAGAACCGAGACGTGGGGGACGGCTTCGGCGGGAACAAGGGCGTCGGTCACGTGCTCGCGCCCAGCTTCTGGCGGCGCTGCTGGGCGCGGTGGGCGGCGAGGCCGTCGCGGGCCGCCTGGCTGAGGGCCGCGCGCTGGGCCTGGAAGGCCTCGCGGGACCAGATCTGGAACCGGTCGCCCAGGCCCACCACCGTCACCACGTCGGTGAGGCCGTACATCTCGCAGAGATGCTCCGGCAGGGTCACCCGGCCGGCGGTGTCGAAGCTGAGCTTGGCCATGCCGCCGCGGACGGTGAACTCCAGGGCGTAGCGCAGGGGATCGCCGACTTCGAACTCGTTGATCAGGGTTTCGTAACGATCGAAGAGCACCTTGCCGCCGCCTTCGATGCAGTCGGCCTCGACGGAGGGAAAGCAGAAGACCCCGTCAAAGGGTCCGGCGACGGCGGCGCGAAATTCCTGCGGCACAACGATGCGCCGCTTGGCGTCCAACGGTTTCTCGAATGTCGAGAGAAACACCTCGCCCCAACCCCTGTCATCGCGAGCCCCAGCGCGCGTCCCGACCGGCCCGTTCCGCGCCCCGCCCCCCGACAGGACGCGGTCCGAACCCGATCTGTTTGGGTTAACATGGGCCTAATTGGGATGCAATGACGCCGGATGCCTCGAAATTGAAAAACTGAAGCTTTGGGAGGTGATGCGTCCAGCAATGCGCCGTTATTCCCGGAACATACACAGAACTACACAGTTTCTCCCCTACACAGCGACGATGCGCCGCAAGGCTCCATTGGGCGATGTTGAGCATTCGGCGCCGGCGATGGAATTGGGGACACGGACAATATCCTCGCCGCCATGCCGGGTTGGCCCCGCGCGGAGCGGCCACCAATTGCATGCGCCCCTAATTTAGAGAGGGGCCAGAGCGCGTTGGCCTATGCCGCGGGCCTATGCTAGTTTAAGTGTATGAACGCCTATCGCCATGTCAAATTGTTCAAGAACGGCCGCAATCAGGCGGTTCGTATCCCCCGGGAATTCGAGCTTCCTGGCCAGGACGCGATTATGCGCCGAGACGGCGACAAACTGATCATCGAGGCCGCGCCGCCAAGATCGTTGCTCGCCATCCTCGCCGAACTCGGTCCGATCGAGGACAGCTTCCCGGACATTGATGATCGTCCGCCGGGCCCCGTCGACCTTTGACCGGCTACCTGCTCGACACCAATATTCTGTCCGACCTGGTCCGCGATCCGCAGGGGCGTATCGCTCAGCGTATCGCCGAGGTCGGCGACGACGCGATCAGCACCAGCATTATCGTGGCGGCCGAGCTCCGTTTCGGGGCGGCGAAAAAGGGCTCCAAACGCCTGACGCTCCAGCTTGAACGCATCCTGTCGGCGATCGACATCCAGCCCTTCGACGCCCCCGCCGACGCCGCCTATGCGCAGCTGCGAGTCCAGCTCGAAGCGTCCGGCTCACCCATCGGCGGAAACGACATGCTGATCGCCGCTCAGGCGCTGGCGATGGATTGCACAGTGGTGACCGACAATGTTCGGGAGTTCGCAAGGGTCGGTGGTCTGCGGGTGGAGAATTGGCTTCGCTGATGACTAATTAGGGACACGTACAATTTGGATCAGACGGCCTGTAAGCCGGGTTCTGTGCCGGCCGCCGGCTTGCGACGGCGACCGCGACGGTCATTCCTCTGGACCGGCCATTGCTGGACGGTTCTCGCGACCTACCCGGACGCCTCGGGCCGGCGAGCCCTGCCGCGAACCCCGAGGGGCTCCGGCGCGACGTCCCTATTCGGTCTTGCTCCAGGCGGGGCTTGCCATGCCGGCCCCGTCGCCGGGTCCGCGGTGGGCTCTTACCCCACCCTTTCACCCTTACCCGTCACGGCCGAGGCCGATCGAGGCGGTTTGCTTTCTGTGGCGCTATCCCTGGGGTCGCCCCCGGCGGGCGTTACCCGCCGCCTTTTCGCCGTGGAGCCCGGACTTTCCTCGCCCCCGATGAAGGGAGCGCGACCGCCCGGCCGTCTGATCCGCGGGCAAGGTGAGGGCGCGAGGGGCCGGGGTCAAGGCGCCCGCTCCTCCCCCACAAATGAGAGAGGATCTGAGGTTACGCCCGCACGAAGGTCTTGGCGCCGCCCTTGCCCATCTGTTCCATGAACAGGGCCATCAGCACCTCCCACATGCCGAACACCCGGCGCAGGTAGCGGTCGGAGACCCCGTCGACGAAGAAGTCGTATTCGATCACCGGATAGCCGTCCTGGTCGGAATGCGACTTGGCGAAGCGCTTGTCGTTGTTCCAGTCGTTGCCGTCGCCGACGGTGAAGTTGCGGTCCTCGTGCGAGGCGTAGAGGTGGACGTTGGTGTACGTCGCGTCGCCCGGCGCGCCGTTCAGATAGATGGCGAAACGCCAGCCCGCCGCCGACGACAGGATCAGGTTTTCCACCCCCGGCCGACGCTCGGCGCGCAGGCCGAGGGACTGCAGGAACGCCATCATCTCCTCGATGGTAAGGCCGTCGTATACTCGGTCTGACACGGTAGGCTCCCAAATCTACGGCTCGATGGCGCCGCGCCCGGCACGGCCGGACGATTACCTCAGGAAATTGACCAGGTTTGCGACAAGTCCGCTCCGTTGGCGCGGCCGTTGGAACACGGTGCGCACTTCGTGAGCCGGCGGCGGCGCGCTGGTGTTGCGCAGCGGGCGGCCGATCGCCGCCAGGACGGCCATGTCCATCGTCTCGAATTCAGCCAGGCCCGACGCGCGCGGGAAGGCCGCGGCCTGCGAGCGGTCGATCACGTGGGCGGCGACCACCGCCTGACATTTGAGGAGATAGGCCGAGCGGTCGGCCGAGACCTCCGCCCTGGCCCGGCCGGCCCCGCCGAACATCGTCTTCAGCCAGCCGCTCTGGACCTCGCCGTTGCGAGCGATCGGGCCGGACCTGCCGAGGGATTTCGGCTCGCCCTGCTCCAGGCGGCGGCGCGCGTCGCGCACCGCGTCGAGCCGCGCAAAGATGTCGGTCATGGCGAACGGCCCCCGCTCCGGCCCCGGACTGGAGCCGACCGGCGGAGTTTGGCTCAAGCCGGCGGTTTCGTCGAATCGTCGGGCTCGGAGGGCGCGGCCGCCTCGGTCGCCGCAGCCCGGGCGGCGGCGTCCCTGGCCGCCTTTTCCGCCGCCAGCTTGGCCAGCACCCGACCCCGGCCGTGGGTGAGGGCGGTGACCACCCCGCGCAGGGTGCGCACCTCCTGCAGGCTCAGGCGCGAGCGGGCGAAGATGACCCGCAGGTTGCGCACCATGGAGGGGATCTTCTCCGGCGGATGGAAGAAGCCGGACTGGCTGAGCTCGGATTCAAGGTGTTCGTAGAAGCCGATCACCGCCGCCTGGTCGGCGGGCTCGCCCTCCCCGTGGAAGGCGGCGGGCGGACGGTCGGCGATCAGCTGGCGCCATTCATAGGCGTTGATGGCCACCGCCTGGGCGAGGTTGAGGGAACGGAACTTCGGATCGATGGGGATGGTGATGATCGCCTGGCACAGGGCGATGTCGGCGGTCTCCAGCCCCGCGCGTTCACCCCCGAACAGCAGGCCGGTCTTCAGCCCCTCCCCCGCCGCGGCGTTCAGCTGGGCCGCGCCCTCCCTCGGCGTGATCACCGGCAGGTGGGTCTCCCGGGGCCGGGCGGTGGTGGCGTAGAGGCGGTGCAGATCGGCGACCGCGTCCTCCAGCCGCTCGAACACCCGGGCGTTGTCCAACGGCCAGTCGGCGCCCGAGGCGCTGGCCCAGGCCCGGGACTGCGGCCAGCCGTCGCGGGGGTTCACCAGCCGCAGGTCCGAAAGGCCGAAATTGGCCATCACCCGGGCCACCGCGCCGATATTCTCGGCCAATTGCGGCTTGTCGAGGATGACGCAAGGGGAAGCCAGCGGCTCTTTGGGGGATTGGGAAACGGGCTCGTCCATTGGCCGCCAATAGCGGGTTTCGCGAGCCGCCGCGACCGTCTATAGCCGACACACGAATCCGCGCCCGCGCCGGCCCCTCCTGAGATCAAGGTTGGGGCGCCGTCGCCCGGAGCGCGCCCCGAAAGCCCCCGCCTGGAGTTCCCATGGCCAAGATCAAAGTCGCCAACCCCGTCGTCGATCTGGACGGGGACGAAATGACCCGGATCATCTGGAAGATGATCAAGGACAAGCTGATCTTCCCGTTCCTCGATCTCCAGATCGCCTACTACGACCTGGGCATGGAAAACCGCGACGCCACCGACGACAAGGTGACCGTCGAGGCCGCCGAGGCGATCAAGACCTACGGTGTCGGCATCAAGTGCGCGACCATCACTCCGGACGAGGCGCGGGTGAAGGAATTCGGCCTGAAGAAGATGTGGAAGTCGCCCAACGGCACCATCCGCAACATCCTGGGCGGGGTGATCTTCCGCGAGCCGATCATCTGCCAGAACGTGCCGCGGCTGGTGCCCAGCTGGACCCAGCCGGTGATCATCGGTCGCCACGCCTTCGGTGACCAGTACAAGGCCACCGACTTCGTGGTCCCCGGCCCCGGCAAGCTGACCGTCAAGTTCGAGGGCGCCGACGGCGAGGTCATCGAGCATGAGGTCTATGACTTCCCCGGCGGCGGCGTGGCCATGGCCATGTACAACCTCGACGCCTCGATCGTCGATTTCGCCCGGGCCAGCCTCACCTATTCCCTGGCGCGGAAATTCCCCTGCTACCTGTCGACCAAGAACACCATCCTCAAGGCCTATGACGGCCGCTTCAAGGACATCTTCCAGCAGGTGTTCGACGCCGAGTTCGCCCCACAGTTCAAGGCCGCCGGCATCACCTACGAGCACCGGCTGATCGACGACATGGTGGCCTCGGCGCTGAAATGGTCCGGCGGTTACCTCTGGGCCTGCAAGAACTACGACGGCGACGTGCAGTCGGACTCTGTGGCGCAGGGGTATGGCTCCCTCGGCCTGATGACCTCGGTGCTGTTCACCCCGGACGGCAAGATCATGGAGGCCGAGGCCGCCCACGGCACCGTCACCCGTCACTATCGCCAGCATCAGCGCGGCGAAAGCACGTCCACCAACTCCATCGCCTCCATCTTCGCCTGGACGCAGGGGCTGAAGCACCGGGGCGAGCTCGACGGCAACGCCGACCTCGTCCATTTCTCCGAGACCCTGGAAAAGGTCTGCGTGGACACGGTGGAATCCGGTTCGATGACCAAGGACCTGGCCCTGCTGGTCGGCGACCACCAGGGCTGGCTGACCACCGAGGGCTTCCTCGACAAGGTGGCGGACAATCTGAAGAAGGCGCTGGGGTAGATAGGGCCGGCGCGTTTGCGGCGGACCGACGCCCCCTTCGTCGCCGGCTTCGCCGTCGCCACCTCCCCCGCTACGCGGTGGAGGACAACGCCAAAATCGGTTTCCTCCACCGCGTAGCGGGGGAGGTGGCAGTGAGCGAAGCGAACTGACGGAGGGGGCGTCGGTCCGCCGTAACCTGCTCGGTGGGTCCAACTTGAGCCAGTCCGCCCGAGCGTTTTTCGCACAGGTCCCCAAACCTTTTTCCCTTGTGGAACGAGCCCCTTTCGCGATCGCCGGTCCCTGGCTTAAGGTCTGGGGCCGCCCGGCGCGGGGCCCTGCCCGCGCCCGCGGCGCGTGGGGGTAGGCATGCGGGCGTTGGCGATTGTGCGCATTGTCGTGGCGGCGGGGATCATCGCCGGCGCGGTGGCGCTGGCCGAATGGGGCGGGCTGCGGGGCGAGCCGCAGCTGGTGATCAAGGCCGTCTATGATCAGGCCGGCGGGCTGCCCCGCGGGGCGCTCGACGGCCTCGCCGTCGCGGCGCCGCTGGTGCTTCTCCTGACCGTCGCCCGGCTGATCCGCCGCAACCGCACGGCGCCGGCGCAGATCCTCAGCCTGGCGGGCGCCCTGGCGCCCCTGACGGGCGTCGTCGCGGCCGCCTTCGACCTCGTCGGGCTGCTCAATGAGGTGCTCGCCGCCCACTCGGCGCCGCCGCCGATGGCGGGTCCCCGCCTCGCCGAGGCGGCCCTGGTCCTGGGTCTGGGCCTGCTGGTGGGCGGCCTCGCCACCCTGCCCAGGGGCGCCGGCTGGAACGGCGGCGAGCCCTAGCCGACCGCGCATCCTTAACGCCCCAGGCGTGTTCCCTCTTGCGCCATTGAACCAGCTTTGCGCTTGATACGCGCCAGACGTGGGTGGGGAGCTTTCATGAAACGGCCTTTCTTCAACCTGATCCTGATCGCCATCGTCGCCTTCGCGGCGATCTTCGTCTCCGCCCCCTGGTTCGCCTTCCGCGCCCTGCACGCCGCGGCGATTTCCAACGACGTCCAGGCCATGGCCGAGTTGATCGACTTCAACGCCGTGCGCCAGGGCCTGCAGAGCCAGGTCGACCCCGCCGCCTCGGCGCCAGCGCCGGACATCTGGCATGACCCCATCGGCGCCATCCGCCACGCCCTGGCGACCGCCGCGCCGAGCAAGGACAGCGACGCCCTGCTCACCCCCGCCAACATCGCCGCCCTCTCCACCGGCTCCGGCCCGCCCAAGACCACCCCCGGCACCCTGCCCGACACGGTGGCGGACCTGTTCCCGGGCACGCACGGCCGGTCGATCCGCTACTGGGACCCCAACCGCTGCCGCATCGTGGTTCGGCGCGAGGACGGCCGCGAGGCGATGTTCACCTTCGAACGGCGCGGCTGGGTGTCGTGGAAACTGGTGCTGATCACCCTGCCCAAGGCGCCGCCGGCGACGCCGGCAACGCACTGAACCCTCGCGTCATTGTTCTTGCTTTGTTCGTCTCTGGTGGTTAGATTTCCCGCCTGGGAGGACGAACCATGATCAGCTATGTCACCATCGGCGCCCTGGATACGGCCGCCTCAGTGGCCTTCTACGACGCCGTGCTGGGCGCCGTGGGCTATGCCCGCACCTTTTTCGACGCCGGCTGGGCCGGCTATTCCCCCGGCGGCGAGGGGGCGCAGATGATCTACCTGTGCCCGCCGTTCGACGGCCAGCCCGCGCGGCCCGGCAACGGCATCATGATCGGTTTCGCCGCCGACAGCCGCGAGGCGGTGGACGCCGCCCACGCCGCGGCCCTGGCCTCCGGCGGCACGGACGAGGGCGCGCCGGGGCCGAGGCCGCCGGAATCGACCACCACCTACGCCGCCTACATGCGCGACCCGACTGGCAACAAGCTGGCGGTGGTGTGGATGCAGGGATAGCGGCGGGGGGGCCGCCGCCGTGCCTAGAGCGCGATAGGTTTAGCTCAAGTTGGAGCAGCGTAAGGGCGTCGGTCCATCGCGATGGCCGCGCGGCGTTCGTCCAATCGCAATCGGCTAGATTCAGAACCCCCATCACCATGATGGGCGTGGTCCCTGAAACCCTTGGTCAGGTTGGAGCTCTGGCGTGTGACGCCACCAAGGTCTAACGGCGCGGCTGATTCGGTACTGCAAAGTCCGCTATCGCAGGGAAAGCTGAAGTCGCGACCCACGCTCCGACTTCAACCGCACGCCAGCAGCAAACATCAGGTCCCGCCCAAGCACGAAAGTCGCCTCCCCGCGATTGAGGGCGTCAATGCTGCAAGGTGACGTAAAGTTCGCGTTCCAAAAACCATTGGCCGTGGATTGCGCGCCAGGCCGCCATGTAGACGCCGCTCATCTCGATTCCGCCTTTCCAGCTTCCGACCCAGCGCCCCGTTTCGGCAGCGCGAAGACCGTCGTCGGCGATCTCAACAGTCTGGGTTGTGCGCACATAGGCGACAAAGGCGGCGTCGGCGAACTGGCCGGCGAAGGCAGCCACCACGGCATCGGCTCCTTGTATCAAGTCGCCGTCGCCGACAATCAGCAGCATGTCATCGGTCATGTGCGGTCGAAGGCGAGCGGCCTCGTGCGCCGCAATCAGGCGATTGGTCAACTTGCGCTTTGCGCGGATCGCAACGTCGGGGACCGCCATCTTGTGAGGGTGCGATGGGAATCAGTGGCTGCCAATGTCCCTACCGCCATGATGAGCGAAATCCTCGGTGAAACTTTCGGCCGGACCGTATCCGAATTCGACATCCGATAAGGCTGCCGAGCCGATACTGGGTCGGGCTGGCGCCAATAGCCGTCATTGGCTTGGCTCCGCATTCCCACCCTTCGCCGGCCGCAGGACACGCTGCGCCTGAAGGGCTTCTTTCGAGCCAGGTCTCGGCGGCAGGGTTCGCCGCGCAGCTGACCCATGCTCACGCTTGCGGGACGCCGGCGCGGAGGCCGTTCACGAGCACGGCCACCATCCGCCGGGTTTGCCCAAAATCCCGGGCCGTCGCGGGGGCGCACAGCAGGGCCACCGCGCGCCACAGTTCCGTGGCTGAAATGTCCGCGTGGATATCCTCCC
>PLSW01000396.1 GCA_003165275.1 Caulobacteraceae bacterium | reverse complement strand
CGGCCCCGAGGTTCCCGGCCCCGAGGTTCCCGGCGACGAGGATCGCGGTCAGCAGGGCGGTCAGGCCCGCCTTGATCAGTCGTCGCATCAAACAGCTCTCCCCAGCGGCGGCCCGCTTTTAGGGCGCCCGGCGGCCTCGGGGAAGCGGCGAGCGCAGGCCGCGGGACCCAACGTCACCGCGATGTGGTCTGCCGGGGTCTGACGAAGGTGAGCAGCGGCAGCTTCGGACGCAGCAACGCGCCGACATCCGTCTGCGGCTCGGATGGCGGATAGAGGTTCATCGACTGCTCGCGCAGGGCCACGCAGGCGGTCACCGCCCGGCCGAGGCCAAGGAAGTCGCTGACCAGGGGCAGCTGTTGCAGGACGCAGTTGTCGAAGAAGGTGTAGCGATCCTCCTCGCCGCAGCCGAAGGAGGTGCGGTCCGGACGCGCGGCGGTGAGCACCATCCGGTTGGGGCCGTTCACCGCCGGGATCAGGCCGCCGGAGAAGCAGGCGGACAGGATCACCACCGTCGGCCGGTTGCCGCAGGAGGCGTCGACGATCTGGGACATGACGTTCCCGCCCCAGATCTGGCCGTTGACCAAAATGCCGGTGGGGGCGCCGTGGGAGGTGAAATAGATCAGGCATCCGCCGGTCGCGCGGGTGGTCAGGTCGCCGAATTGGCCCACGATGGTGTCGGCGTCGGACTTCAGGGGGGCCTGGCCCGGATAGTGCTCCGGCCGCACCGAAAACTGCAGGATGTTGTCCGGCGAGAACCCGGCCTTGACGAATTCCTGGGCGAGGTCGCGCCGGGCGTTGTCGAACACTTCGGACGGCGCGCCGCTATGGGCGTGCCAGTCCCCGGCCACGACGATGGCCGCCCAGCTGGAAAAGGGGCCCGAGCCCTGGGCCTTCGCCGAAGGGGCGAAGAGGCCGAGGCTCATGACGGCGGCGACCAGGACTGGAAGGACTCGCCCCCGCATCGACGTCAGCTCTTGTAGGTTTTGAATGGGGTGGGGATCGCGGTGCCGGTGGCCTTGGCCAGCAGCCGCCCCTCCGCGTCGAACAGTTCCCCCTCGGTGAAGGCGACCGTCCGCCCCCACTTCAGCACCCGGCCCACCCCGAGCAGCATGCCGGGCATGGCCGGCCGCAGGAAGCTGGTCTTCATTTCCAAGGTGGGGGCGACGGCGGTCATGCCCGAGGCGACCATACAGGCCACCGACATGCACTCGTCGAGCATGGCGCAGAGATAGCCGCCCTGAATCTGCTTCATCGGGTTGCACAGCAGCTCGGCTTTGGCGTCGAATTCGACCTCCACCCGCTTTTGCGCCTGATCCACCGCCTTCATGCGAAAGCCGAGGGTCTGGGAGCCCGTGGGCTGGTTCTTGGTGCGCAGGAAGCGGGCCAACATGGCCTCGTCGGTCAGGCTGACGGGTTCCGGGGAGGCGACGTCGTGCAAGGCGCTACTTCTTTCTGAACTGATCGAGGGAGACCACCTTTGGTTCGTCGTCGCCGGGACCGCCCGGGCTGGGCTCATCCTCGGCGTGGTCGGTGGGCTCCAGGGGGGCTTCGGGGGCGGGGGGCGTATCGAACTGCAGCAGGAACTGGACGCTGGGATCCATGAACCGGGTGACCGCCGCGTAGGGGATCGACAGGGTCCGCGGCACGCCGCCGAACCGCAGGGAGACGGAGAAGAAGGTCTCTCCGGGCGCCAGGTCGTCGTACTGGTGCTGCAGGACGATGGTCATCTCGTCGGGATATTTCGCCAGCACCTCGGCCGGCCCCGACACCCCCGGCGCCTGGGTCTTGAAGGTGATGTAGAAATGATGGTCGCCGGGCAGGCCGCCGGGGACGGCGGCCCGCTTGAGCGCCGCCCGCACCACGCCGCGCAGGGCGTCCTGCGCCATCACGTCGTAGTGCATCAGATCTTCGGGCGGCGCGTCCTGGGCCATCGGTGAACTCTCTTACGCGGGTTAAGCGCGAACCTAACGCGGGCGGGGGTGGAAAGCCAAGGGATGCAAGCGGCGAGGCGAACCGGATATCCGGCGCAAAGGCCTATTTCGCCCGCGACCATATCTGGGTCTGGCAGAGGGGCGGCACGATGCAGCCCGTCACCTGCAGCCTGTCGGGGGCGGCCAGGCGCAGTTCGCCCTTGTAGGTCGAGCCGTTGGGCGGGTTATAGAGTTGGCCGCCACTCCAGGCCTCGCCGTCGCGATGAAAGCCCTGCAGCACGACAAGCCCCTTCAAGGGGCGAGACCGCAGGGCCGGGTTGCCGTTGCGGCTGTCCTTCAGATCCGGATGCTCAGCCAGTTGGGGCGAGCCGATGATCTTGCCGCAGACCGAATCGCCGCAGGAGGCGATCTCGATCAGGCCGCCCTGCGCGGCGGTATGCCAAACGCCGGTGACGTCGGCGGCGCCAGCCGCCCCGGCGAGAGCCAGGGCCGCGCCGGCGGCGAGCAGCCCCGCGGCGAACGGCCCGGAGGCGAACGGCAAAGTCTTCAGCATGCGAACCTCTTTGCATCCGGCGCCGCTTGGTCACCTGTGACGGGTAAATCTAAACGCAAGGGCGAAATCCGGTCAAAACCCAATCGCGTGTGCCGTGCTTGACCTGCAAGGCTTCCCGCGCATGGTTCACGGGTCATTCCGAGGCGACCCCATGAGCGCGATCCACCGATTCTCCCTGGCCTACGACACCGAGGAAGACCGGCTGACCTGCGATACGGAGGATCGGTCCGGCGCCACCACGCGCCTGTGGCTGACCCAGCGGCTCTGCCGCGGACTGCTGCCGGCCGTGCTGCCGATGCTGCAGAAATCCGTGGGTCAGGCGGTGGCCCCGGAACATCAGGCCGCCGTGCAGTCGTTCGAACAGGCCGCCGCCCTCTCGGCCTTCGCCAAGCTGCCGCCGGTGCGGGCGCAGGCCGAGACGGTGGAAGGGCTGGTCAAGGCGGTCCACATCCAGCCCGGCCCCGCCGGCCTGACCCTCACCTTCGACTTCGGCGCCGACGGCCACCGGACCCTGGCCCTGACCTTCGCCGAAGTGCGCCAGATGCTCGTGGTGATGCACCGGCTGCAGGCCCTCGCCGGCTGGCCCCTGGACCAGTGGCCGGACTGGATTGCGGGCGCTGGGGATGGCGCGCCGACGGCGGCGTTGAATTGAAGTGTCCATTGTAACTGACTGAAACCAGCGTTGTGCGACGGCCCGACGCCCCCTCCGTCAGTTCGCTTCGCGAACTGCCACCTCCCCCGCTACGCGGTGGAGGACAATGCGCTTGTCGATTTCCTCCACCGCGTAGCGGGGGAGGTGGCGCTGAGCGTAGCGAAGCGACGGAGGGGGCGTCGGTCCGCCGCAACGGCGGCCGCTCAAGGCGCCCTAAGCGCCCCCCCCGCCATGCCCGATCAGGGCCAGCCACTCATCCTCGGTCAGCACCTGCAATCCCAGCTCCGCCGCGGTCTTCAGCTTGGACCCCGCCCCCGGCCCGGCGACGACGATGTCGGTCTTCTTGGACACCGACGAGGCGACCTTGGCGCCCAGCGCCTCGGCCTGCGCCTTGGCCTCGTCCCGGGTCATCCGCTCCAGGGCGCCGGTGAACACCACCGTCTTGCCGGCGACGGCGGTGTCGGTCTTGGGGGCCTCGGCGTCCTGGATGTCGAGCTGTTCGACCAGTTCCTGGACGATGCGCCGGTTGTGGTCCTCGGCGAAGTAGGCCCGGGCGGAGGCGATAACCGCCGCGCCGATCTGGTCCATGGCGTCGAGTTCGGCGATGGCTTCCGGATCGCCGTCCGCAACCTGGTCCATGGCCGCGAGAAAGGCCATCGCGGTCAGATAGCCCCGCGACAACACCAGACCGGTGTTTTCGCCGATGTGACGAATGCCGAGGCTATAGATGAACCGGTCGAGGCCGATGCGTCGGCGGCCGTTGATCGAGGCCTCCAGATTGGCCACCGAGGTCTCGCCATAGCCTTCCCGCTCGCGCAGGGCGGCGAGGGCCTCGGTGTTGCGGGCGAGGCGGAAAATGTCCGCCGGCTCGCGGATCAGCCCCTCGTCGAAAAAGGCCTGCAGCTGCTTCTCCCCCAGCCCCTCGATGTCGAAGGCCCGGCGGGAGACGAAGTGCTTCAGGTGCTCCACCCGCTGGAACGGGCAGGCGAACTCGCCGGTGCAGCGGCGCACCACGGTCTCGGCCCCGCCCCCGGTGGTTTCCCGGGCCAGGGGGGATTTCAGCGGGCACGGGCAGTGGGTAGGAAATTCATACGGTAAGGCGTTCGCCGGCCGTTCGTCGAGGACGGGACCGAGGATCTGCGGAATCACGTCGCCGGCGCGCTGGACGATGACCGTGTCGCCGATGCGCACGTCCTTGCGGGCGATCTCGTCGGCGTTGTGCAGGGTGGCGTTCTCCACCACCACGCCGCCGACGGTGACCGGCCGCAGGCGGGCCACCGGCGTCACCGCCCCTGTGCGGCCCACCTGGATGTCGATGGCCTCCAGGATGGTGCGGGCCTGCTGGGCGGGAAATTTGCGCGCGATGGCCCAGCGGGGAGAGCGGGAGACGAAGCCCAGCCGCTGCTGCCAGTCCAGCCGGTCGACCTTGTAGACCACCCCGTCGATGTCGAAATCGAGCTTCGGCCGCTCGACCTCCATGGCGGCGTAGGCGGTTAGCAGCCCCTCGGCGTTCTCGACCCGGCGGGTCTGCGGCGTGGTGACGAACCCCCAGGACTTGAACAGGGCCAGGGCCTCTCCTTGCGTGGCGGCGAAGGGCGCGCTGACCTCGCCCCAGGCGTAGGCGAAGAAGCGCAGAGGCCGCTGGGCGGTGATCTTGGAGTCGAGTTGGCGCAGGGAGCCGGCGGCGGCGTTGCG
>PLSW01000314.1 GCA_003165275.1 Caulobacteraceae bacterium | reverse complement strand
CCGCGTAGCGGGGGAGGTGGCAGCGAGCGTAGCGAGCTGACGGAGGGGGCGTCGGGCCGTCGCATTGCGTTCGCCAGGCGCCGCCTCAATCCGCGAAGTTCGGCGCGCGCTTCTGCAGGTTGGACATCACCGCCTCGATCTGATTGGGCGAGCCGATCAGGGCCACCTGCTCGACGGTCTCCTGCAGGAAGCCGTTCGCCGGGTCGGAATAGGGGGCGTCGTTGAAGATGCGCTTGCCGGCGCGGATGGCGTCGGGGCTCTTGCCGGCGATCTCCCGGGCGACGGCCATTGCCTCCGCGTGCGGGTCCTCGCACACCCGGGTGGCAAAGCCGATCTGGCCGGCCTCGGTCCCGGAGAAGATGCGCCCGGTGTAGGTCAGCTCACGGACGATGTCCTCGCGCACCAGGTGGCGCATCAGCTGGGTGCCGGCCATGTCGGGGACCAGGCCCCACTTGATCTCCATGATCGACAGCTTGGTGTCCGGCGCCACGTAACGCATGTCCGCGCCGAGCATGAGCTGGAAGCCGCCGCCGAAGGCGACGCCGTGCACCGCGGCGATCACCGGGACCGGAATCTCGCGCCAGACCCAGACGGCGTATTGCGCCCGGTTGGCGACGCCGTAGTCCCGCTGGCCGGCGACTTCCGGTGGGCGCTCCTTGCGCGGCGCATAGCGGTCGCCGCCCTCGGCCATCTTGCCGAAATTGCCCGCGTCCAGCCCGGCGCAGAAGGCGCGACCCTCGCCGGAGAGAACCACGCAGCGGACGCTCTTCTCGGCCTTCAGCCGTTCGCCGGCCTCGATCAGCGCCATGAACATGGCGTCGTCCAGGGCGTTCATCTTGTCGGTCCGGATCAGCCGCACATCGGCGACGCCGTCCGTGATCTCAATGCGCACCCGATCGTTCATCGCCGCTCTCCCACATGGCCCGGCCGCCTGTCCCAGCGCCGGTTTTCCCACCCATAGGCGCGCGGCGGGCGGCGGGAAAGGCCGACCTAGCGTCACCGACCGGCGTTTGCCAAGGAACCTTTGCCGCAGCCAGGCGTCTATTCCCGTGTGACTCCAACACCATCGGGCGGCGAAGGAAATCAGCGTATGAAGGACACCATGGTCAGCGGCGAAGGCCAACTGCTGCTGGCGGGCTCGACCCTTGATGTCCCCTACGAGATTCGTGGGCCCCTTGTGCGCGGCTCGGCGTCGGCGACGCCGGTGAAGAGCGGCAAGGGCTGGCTCACCGCCACCGCCGATCATGCCCGCGACCTGTTCCACGCCGGGCGGGCGCGGCTGAAGCTGGCCGACGGCCGCGACATCCGCATCCTCGCCGTCGCCCACACCGAGGGCGAGGCCAAGGTCTATTTCGACGTCGAGACCTGAGCGACAGCCTCCAATCCACAACAGCAAAACGGCCCTCGATCCGCCTGGACCGAGGGCCGTCTGATACAGTCTGGCCGGCCGTCAGCGCGACGGCCGGACCTGATTGCCGGCGCTACCAGTGGCAGACCTTGTGACGGTGGTGCCAGGAGCAAACCTGCTGATGATGGTGGTGGTGATGGTCGTCGGCGGAAGCCGGGGCGGCCAGGGCCAGCGACGTAACGGCCAGAAGGCCGGCGAGTAGCAACTTCATGGGTATCTCCATCCAGGGCCGGCGCTTTGACGGTCGGCCGACGCCAGTGTGCGGCAACCTAGCGCAGGCGCGGTTGGCCTGTATTGCGGCCCCGACACACGTCGCCGGCGAAAACCTCCCCGACAGGGTTCAATTCTCGCGGCGGGCGCGATCGCGGGCCTGTCGCCATAGCGGATTTGAATCGGCTAGGGTGGCGTCGCGGAGACGATTGCATGTGCGACACCCTTGTGGCCCTGGCGGCCGCCACCGCCCGAGGCGGGCTTCTGTTCGCCAAGAACAGCGACCGCGAGCGCAACGAGTCCCAGTTCCTCGAAATGACCCCTGCCGTCCGTCACTCCGCAGGCGCCGTGTTACAGGCCACCTATATCGCCATCCCGCAGGCCCCGGCGACCCACGCCTGCCTGCTCAGCCGCCCCTTCTGGACCTGGGGGGCGGAGATGGGCGCCAACGAGCATGGCGTCGTCATCGGCAATGAGGCCCTGCATTCGATCATTCCCGCCCAGCGCAGGCGCGCCCTCATCGGCATGGATCTGGTGCGGCTGGGCCTGGAGCGGGGGGCGAGCGCCGCCGAGGCCCTGGCGGTGATCATCGAGCTGCTGGAACGCCACGGCCAGGGCGGCGACTGCGGCCACCTCGGCCGGTTCTACTATCACAACGGTTTCATCATCGCCGACGCCACCGAGGCCTATGTGCTTGAGACGGTGGGCCGCTGGTGGGCGGTGGAACGAGTGGCGCGGACCCGGGCCATTTCCAACGCCCTCAGCATCGGCGCCGGCTACGACGACATCAGCCCCGCCCTCGCGGCCCACGCCGGGGCCGCCGGCTGGACGGGGCCGGACGGCCGCTTCGACGTCGCCGGCCGGCTGATCGACGCCGGGCGCGATGCGGTGAGCTTCGGCCGCGGCCGTTGCGCGCGGGGAAACGCGCTTCTGGCGGCCGGCGACGGACGCCTCACCCCCGCGGCGATGATGGCGGCCCTGCGCGATCACGGCGAGGTCGCCGCCCGCGACCCGGCCTGGACCCCCGCCCAGACGGTCGGCCGCACGATCTGCATGCACGCCGCCGAGGGCGCGCGGCGCAGCCAGACGACGGGGTCGATGGTCTCCGAACTGCGGGGCGGCCGCTTCGTCCATTGGCTCACCGCAACCTCGGCCCCCTGCCTCAGCCTATTCAAGCCCGTCCTGTTCGAGACCGGCCTGCCGCCGCAGGGGCCAAGGCCCGGCGACAAGGCGGACGCCGCCAGCCTCTGGTGGCGCCATGAGCGCATCCACCGCGCGGCCTTGCGCGACTTTGCCGCCTGGACCCAAGAGATCGCCCCCGAGCGCGACGCCCTGGAGGGGCGTTTCATCGCCCGCCTGGACGCCGCCTCGCGGGACGACCTGGCGGCCGCCGTCGCCCTCTGTTGGGCCGAGGCGGCGGCGCTGGAGGCCGACTGGGCCGCCCGCCTTGCGGGCCGCGCGCCAAATCCCCCAACCCAGGGCGCCTTCACGCGAAGCTGGGCAAGGCTTAATCATGTGGCGGGCGTTCAGCGGTTGTAACCATCGGCGCCTTTACGCCGCCTGGAGCTTTGATCGGAAGCAATCAATGATAACAGCGCTCGTCCCCGCGAAGGCGGGGACCCAGGAGACTGGGCGCGGGCCGGCGCCAATCCCCTGGCTCCCCGCCTTCGCGGGGATGAGCGCTGGTGCAATGCGGCCGACGTATCGACGTAACACCTGAGACGATGGGACCGCCTCAATGAACACCATGACCCCGACCCGCGAGAACACCCCGGACCTGTCCGCCTACTGGATGCCGTTCACGGCCAATCGCCAGTTCAAGGCCGATCCGCGACTGCTGGTCTCGGCCAAGGGCATGTACTACCGCACCGCCGACGGCCGCGACGTCCTCGACGGTTCGGCGGGTCTGTGGTGCGTCAACGCCGGCCACGGGCGGCCGGAGATCGCCGCGGCGGTGGAGCGGCAGCTGATGACGCTGGACTTCGCCCCCTCGTTCCAGATGAGCCACCCCGCGGCCTTTGACCTCGCCAGCCGGCTGGCGGCGCTCGCGCCGGCGGGCCTGGACCGCATCTTCTTCACCAACTCCGGCTCGGAGTCCGTGGACACAGCCCTGAAGATCGCCCTCGCCTACCAGCGCGCCCGTGGCCAGGCCCAGCGCACCCGGCTGATCGGCCGGGAGAAGGCCTATCATGGGGTCGGCTTCGGCGGCATCTCGG
>PLSW01000395.1:5786-5985 GCA_003165275.1 Caulobacteraceae bacterium | reverse complement strand
GAAGCCTATTTCGCCAAGGCTCCCGACAGCGCTCTGGACACCTGCGAAGACATCGACAAGGGCCATGGCCGCATCGAGCAGCGCACCGTCACCGTGGCCAAAGACGTCGACTGGCTCGGCGGTGATCGGCGCTTTCCCGGCGAACTGCGCCTGCCCGATGTCGCCGCCATCATCCGCGTCCAGTCGCGCACCGAGCTCA
>PLSW01000395.1:184-5692 GCA_003165275.1 Caulobacteraceae bacterium | reverse complement strand
CAGCCCTACTCGGACAAGTCCGCCGCTAACCCGGATTCGGAGCCCTGCGGCGCCGGGCGATCCGCGCGGCGGCCTAAAATTACGCTAGCATGGCGGGGGCGGCGCCTGCGCGCGGCCCGCACGTCTGTTGTCCACCGGGCGCCGCCGCATGACCGACGAGATCCCTAGCCCCGCCGCGACCGCCGCCGACGCGCCCCGTCCGCGCACCGGCATCGTCTGGGTGGCGTCCTACCAGAAGTCAGGCAACACCTGGACCCGGGCCTTCCTGCACAATCTGGCGCGGATGATGGCTGGTGAGGACGACGAGCAGGACATCAACCGCATGGGCGCCTTCTCCACCTGGGAGAACGCCAGGGGCTTCTACACCGACGCCCTGGGGTTCGAGCCCGGCGAAGCGCACAAGGCGCAGATCGCCGCCGCCCGGCACGCGGTTCAACGCCGTATCGCCGACGCCCACGACGACCTCGTGTTCGTCAAGACCCATCACGCCCTGGTGCACGATCGCGGCCACACCACCATCAACTTCGCCGTCACCTCCGGCGCGGTCTACATCGTGCGCAATCCGCTGGATGTCGCCATCTCATTCGCCCACCATCTGGATGTCGACATCGACCACAGCATCGCGGTGATGGCGGAGATGGGAGCGGAGTCGCCGGTGACCGACAGGGCGGTGCACGAGGTGTTCGGATCCTGGAGCCAGCACGTGCAAAGTTGGACGCGCAAGCCGCACCGGACGATCCGGGTGGTGCGCTACGAGGACATCCTTGCCGACCCGGTCGCCGTCTTCGGCGGCCTGGCGGCGCATCTTCGGCTCGGCGCGAGCGACGACCAGATCGTTGAGGCCGTGAAGCGTTCTTCGTTCGAACGCCTGCAGGCGCAGGAGGCGGAAAAGGGGTTCAGCGAGCGGTATTTCTCCGACCAGCGGTTCTTCCGCGAGGGTCGCGCGGGCCAATGGAGGGACCAACTGACACGATCGCAGATCGACCGCATCGTCCGTGACCACGGCGAGCAGATGGCCCGATTTGGTTACCTTCCGGACTAGCTGGAGCGAGCAACACAGCTCAGACCGCAACGAGATTATCCAGCGGACGGTGCGTTACTCCGGAAGCCGCCAACTTCCGGTTTCCATCTGTGGACGCCCCCTTCAGCGCAAGAGGAATCTGAGGTGCGTGTGCTCGCGTAGTCGGATGCTGCCATCTGTCCGGCCTCTGATGCGGCGCTGTTGGCCGCGGGCCTGTATGGGAGTTCGCGGATCGGGTCCAAATCACCCAAGCGGGCTCGAAGCCCGGTGGAAACCCCTGGTTTTCCCGACCCCGTCTCACCGACTGTTGCACCATACGCGCCTTCGCTCCTCCTACGCCTCGACGACCTCCTGGCGGCTTGGGTGGTTCACACCGCAGCCGCCGGAGCCCTGTAGTCGCCGCCCTTGGCCATGATCGCCCAGACGATGCGGGCGGTCTTGTTGGCCAGAGCGACGGTGACCAGCATCTTCGGCTTGCGCGCCAGCATCTGCGCCAGCCACGAGCCCGCCGGCGCCCGCGCAGGACCGCCTGCTTGACCACGGCGCTGGCCCCGATGGTCAGCAGTCGTCGCGGTGCGCTCCCCCATCCGGGCGATGGCGCCCAGGCGCTGCTTGCCGCCGGTCGCAAAGGTTTCCCAAAGGGCTCGCCGTCCCAAGGTCGCGGCGCCTGCATCATAATATAACCCCCGGCCCAAGCGGGCTTTCCGAGAGCTTGCGTCGGCTGTCAGCGATGTACATGCGGGAAAGATGGGTTCATTCCACGCTGGGTATGCGAATCTTTACCACCACATCGCACTGTGTCCGGAAAGATCATGATGACCCGGCCCGATGACCGCCAGAAACCTCGCCTTACTGGAAAGCTCCGCATCCTCGGCGCGGGTGCTTAATCTGCGCCGAGTGGAGCGGCTGCACGCCCTTGATCCAGACTACGTCGCCAAGCCTTTCTTCCGCAGTTCTCTGCTCAACCGGTCGATCATTCTGAAGCATCGCTTGCGTAGCAACGAGTTGCATCTGTTCAACGACGGACGCCAGACAGCCACCAAGATCATCGTTCCGATCGAAAGCGGCGACCTGAGCCTGGGGGGGTGGTCGGTATTCATCGGCCAGAGGAAATTTGGCGTCGCTCTGGAGTCGATGGTGGGGAGAATCCAGTGCGCCGACCGCTCGATGCTGAACATTCTCGACCAGCTGCCGTCGTTTGATCCCTTCCTGCTGCGCGAACATCTGAAGCGCCACGAACGGTTCCCGGCGCAGGTCTATTTTGAAATCTCCGAGGCCGACATCGCCCGGATGACCGTGTTCGTGGAAGGCGAGATTCAGAAACTGATCGATATCTGCTACCGTGACGGTGCTGGCGACCCCGCCCAGAAAGGCGGAAGCACGCGATTGGTCAAGAAGATCCTGTCCATGACCGTCGACAATGACACCGAGCCGCTGCGCCTGACCCTGCATTTGAACCAGGATGACTACCAGGAGGGCGTGTTCTGCTGGAAAGGGTTCCTCTATTACAAGTGGACCCTGAACGAAACCGCGCCGCGCCTGCGCAAGGTGCTGGAGGCGATCGGCGAGGCTCAACTGCCCGGCCTGAACTCTCCCGACGTCAAGGCCCAGTTCGAGAAGGGGCGCAAGGCCCTGCGCCGGTCGATCCGGCACGCCTGCAAGACAGCGCAGCGCTCGCTTGAGGTCTATGATGCGGCCTTTGACAACCTGGTCATGGGACGCCCGCAGGCGTTCCGCGAATTCCTGCTGAGCGCGCCAGCGATGTTCACCGACCTCGGCGAACGGCTGGGCGCGGTCAGTCACATCGTCAGTTTCTGGAACTTCCGCTTCCCGCCGCACGACGCCCCCGCGGCCACCGTGGGCGAGCTCCTGGACCTCTTCACCGATTTCTCAGCCAGCCTGTCGACGGCGGACGCCCTTGATGTCTCGCCGGATGGCAGTGGGCGCACGGCGAGCGCCGGAGCGGAAGCTTCGGCGCCGGGCCGCAGGTCTATCGCCTGAACGCACTATCCGGCACGGCGGACTCTTGGCGCCGCCCAACTTCAACTTTCCACCCACAGCGGTGCTTCGGCTACGCGTCAGGGCGTTTTCGCCAATGAAGCTTGCGCGTAATCATCGCAATGGCAAGTCTAGCGGACCCCACAACGCCGAAAGAAAACCTGCACGCGGCCTGTAGACGGTTCAACCTGAGTCTTGGCGCCCGCCTCTCCGCCAGCTATTCCCCAAGCCCTCAATCCCAAGAGGACTCCAAACCTTGGCCGAACGCCCCCCAACCAAGCTGGAAATGACCACCGATGTCGTCGCCAGTTACCTTCAAAAGAACCGTGTCGCTGAGAATGACCTCCCAGGTCTGATCCGGTCGGTCTATGGCGCGATCACCGGCATGGGCGCCCCTGCTGAGCCTGAAGCCGAAGCGGTCGCGAAACCGACCGCGACCCAGATTCGGAAATCGATCACGCCGGATGGGTTAATCAGCTTTATCGACAAGAAGAGCTACAAGACGCTGAAGCGGCATCTGGCCACGGCAGGCTTCACCCCTGACAGCTACCGTGAGCGGCACGGCCTGCCGAAGGATTATCCTATGGTGGCGGCGAGCTATTCTGCGGCTCGCTCGGCAATGGCAAAGGCAAACGGCCTTGGCGCGATGGGGCGAAACGCAAAAGCGAAGCCCTCCGCCGCTTCAAAGCCAAGGACCGTGAAGCCTGCGAAACGCACGATGAAACCGACTGCCGAACCAACCGTTTAAACTCGCCGTCGCACTGCGTTAATTGGGTGGCGGCGGCTGGGACATTGGGTCGCAACACCTGACGACTGGCGCGCCCCATGTTATCTTGATGCTGGTCAGCGTTCAGCGTTTCGCCCGGGGGGCGCATGCCGCATGTCAAAATTCCGCCGACATCCCCGGCTGCGCCCTGCCGGATAATTGTCCGCGCATCCACTGACTTTCTTCTTCGTGGGCTGGCGGAGGGGATAATCACGTTCGATAATCTTCGACGCGCCATATTCATAAACGCCGTTGTCCTGGCGAACGTCGCCCACTTGAACCGGTCAGCGACCCAGGCTTGGCGCTATGCTGGCGAGGCCGACATCCCGCCAGATTGTGAGCGGCGACCAATCAATACGCACAGCTTGGCCGTCTCGCTCGGCGTGTCGGCCGAGACTGCGCGACGCCATGTGAACCGATTGGTCGCCGAAGGGCTGTGTGTTAAATCCCCCGCAGGCGTGATCGTGCCGACAGCGGTGCTGCTGTCGGAAAGGATCCGTCGGTCCGACGAGGTCCATTGGCGTTCATTCTTGCGAATGATCGGCGATCTTCGAAAAATCGGGTTCGATTTCAAAGCCATGGCAAGTCAGGCCGCCTTCAGGCCCGATCTGATCGTCGAGCCCGGCTGGGCTCTTACTGGTAACGAAGCTCTTCCCAAGCGGTTAGTTGCACGCATTGTGCTAGTATTTTATCTTCAAGCTATTGTTGGGGCCAGTATTCCCTTTCGGAGTGACTGGTTGGCCTGCGCCGTATTTGCAGCCATCATGTCCGCCAACAGCGAGAAGATCACGCAAGATCCGCGGGCGGCTTGGCAATACGCCTATGCGGACACTCCGCCGCCTGACGAGCTGCGCCACGGAATTAGTATTAGCGAAGCGGCTCATCGCCTGTGACTTCCACACGAGACCGTGCGAAGGCAAGTAGGAGCGCTGATTGAGCAGCGCCGCATCGAGCGAACGGCGGGGGGACTGTTCGCAAGCATGGCCTACATGCAGTCCGACGAATCGCGTCGAAGCGCCCTCGAAATGACGAAGGCGTTCTACCGTATGATATCCAGTCTTGAGGCTTTGCAGGTCGATACGGCGATGGAGCTCGCGACCGCGTAGCGAACGCCTTGATGGTCGGCGAGGCCTTATCATCGCTCGCCCCCGTCCACGCCAACTTCAACTTTCCATCACTTGTCGGGGACATGGTGGGCGCCGTCGTGATTTACCTGCTGCGCCAGCGATCCTGGGTGGCTGGGACAAGCCCGGCCGGGACGAGGGAGGGGGGTGGGGTTTGCGTTGGTGGTCCCCAATTCCTGTCGCCAAATACTAGACGCGCCAGCCCCCCTCGCCTACATGCCGCCCATGACCGGCCAGACCCTCTATGACAAGATCTGGGACGCCCATGTGGTCGCCCAGGACCCCAATGGCGAGACCATCCTCTATGTGGATCTGCACCTGATCCACGAGGTGACCACGCCGCAGGCCTTCGCCGGCCTGCGCGCGGCGCACCGGCCCGTGCGGCGGCCGGACCTGACCCTCGCCGTCGCCGACCACAATGTGCCCACCGAGGGCCAGGCCAAGGGCGTGGACGCCGTGGCCGATCCGGAGGCGCGGCTGCAGCTGCAGACGCTGGCGCGCAACGTGAAGGACGCCGGCATCGAGTTCTTCCCCATGGGCGATGTGCGCAACGGCATTGTCCACGTGGTCGGCCCCGAGCAGGGCCGCACCCAGCCGGG
>PLSW01000395.1:0-129 GCA_003165275.1 Caulobacteraceae bacterium | reverse complement strand
GCGGCACCGGCTATGTGATCGAATACGCCGGCGAGGCCATCGACGCACTCAGCGTCGAGGCGCGGATGACCCTGTGCAACCTCTCCATTGAGGGCGGGGCCAAGGCGGGCCTCATCGCCCCCGACGAGA
>PLSW01000072.1 GCA_003165275.1 Caulobacteraceae bacterium | reverse complement strand
TTATGGACGCGAACTAGACTAGGCGTGGCCCAGCGATACGGCCGGCGACGAGGAAGGCCATGACCCGACCGGCGAAGCTCCTGCTGCAGACCACCATCCCCACCATCGCCGACGACTGGAACATCGGCCGGTTCGAGATGTTGCGAACCTATCTCGCCGGGCTGAAGGACTCAGGCGCCGCCCCCCTGTTCGAGGTCGTCGCCCGTGACCGCGATTCCGGCGGCGGACCCGACAGCCTGCTCTCCGCCCTCGGCGACTCGGATTTCGACGCGGCGTGGCTGTTCGCCGTCGACGTGGGCGACGGGCTGACGGAGGAGGACTGCGCGGGCGTCTCGGCCTTCCGGCGACGGGGCGGCGGCCTGATGGTCACCCGCGACCACATGGACCTGGGCTCCTCGGTCTGCAGCCTGGGCGGGGTGGGCGCGGCTCACTACTTCCACTCCAAGAACCTCGATCCGGACGAGTCCCGGCGGCGGATCGACGATCCCTACACCACCGAAATTCTGTGGCCGAACTACCATTCGGGCGCCAACGGCGACTACCAGACCATCGAGCCGGTGGGGGCGGTGCATCCGGTGTTGCGCACCCCGCACGGGCCGATCCGCTTCCTGCCGGCGCATCCCCACGAGGGCGCCGTCGGCAAGCCGGTGGGCGACGACACCGCCCGGGTGATCGCCACCGGGGTCAGCAAGGTCAGCGGCGCGCGGTTCAACATCGCCGTCGCCTTCGAGCCCTCGGCGTCGGGCGGCCCGGCCATCGCCCAGTCCACCTTCCACCACTTCGCCGACTACAACTGGGACCCCTCGGCGGGGGCGCCGAGCTTCGTCTCCGAGCCTCCAGGCGATGGTCTCGCCGCCTCCCCCGACGCGCAGGCGCAGATCCGCGCCTATGCCAAGAACTTGGCGCTCTGGCTCGCCGGCCGGCCCCTGGACGCCGAGGTCGAGGCCGCCCGCCTGGACGCCGAACTGGACGAGGCGCTGGAGGAGAGCTTCCCCGCCAGCGATCCCCCGGCGATCGGGTGAACGCCATGGACGCCTTCGCCCAGGACGGCATGATCACCCAGGCCTGCGCCGGGACGGTCGACGCCGTCACCGCGCGCATCGAGGCCCTGGCCGAGGCCCGGGGCCTGACCGTCTTCGCCCGGGTGGACCATGCCGCCGGGGCCCGGGCCGCCGGCCTGACGCTGCCGCCCACCGTGCTCCTGCTGCTGGGCGACGCCCGGGTCGGCACGCCGCTGATGGCCATGGCGCGGACCGCGGGCCTGGACCTGCACCTGCGGGTCCTGGTCTGGGAGGAGGCTCCCGGCGCGGTCTGGCTGACCTACGCCGATCCCGCCTGGATGGCCGCCCGCCACCGGATCGACGCCGAGGCCGACCCGACCATCCTGGCCATGTCGGCCTTCCTCCAGCGCGTCGGCGCCGTTGCGGCCGAGGCCGGACCTGCCGACACGGCGCCCGCCATCCAGGCGCACGACCTGGCCCCCGCCAGCCTGCGCGCCCAGATCGCCGCCACCGGCCAGCGGTTCCTGGTCGATGAGCCCCTGGACGCCGGCGGCACGGGCCTGGGACCCTCGCCGCACGGCCTGCTGGCGGCGGGCTTGGCGGCCTGCACCACCCTGACCTTGCGCCTCTACGCCGATCGCAAGGCCTGGCCCCTGACCCACATCCGCGTGGCGGTGGCCCACGAAAGGGAGCCCGACCAGACCCCGCCGGACCACTTCCGCCGCACGGTCCATCTGGAGGGCCCCCTGGATGCGACCCAGCGCCAGCGGTTGATGGAAATCGCCGAGAAGTGCCCCGTGCACCTGACCCTGACCCGCGGCTCGCGGATCAGCACCACGGCGGCCGAGGGTGCGGTCCCGCAGGCCTGAGGTTGGCCCGTCGTCGCTCCGGCGCTCGCTGGACGGCACGCCGCCGTTTCGCTCAAAGACGATTTCGCCTATCTACCGCCGCATGACCGCAGCCCTCGCGCACCGGCTCTCCGTCGCCCCGATGATGGACTGGACGGACCGGCATTGCCGCGTCTTCCATCGCGGGCTCACGCGCCGGGCGCTGCTCTATACCGAGATGGTGACGACGGGGGCGGTGCTGAACGGGGACCGCGAGCGACTGCTGGGCTACGATCCGGCGGAGCATCCGGTGGCGCTGCAGCTGGGCGGTTCGGAGCCCGCCGACCTTGCCCAGGCGGCGCGCATCGGCGAGGACCTGGGCTACGACGAGATCAACCTCAACGTCGGCTGCCCCTCGGACCGGGTGCAGAGCGGCCGGTTCGGCGCCTGCCTGATGCGCGAGCCGGACCTGGTCGCCGCGTGCATGGCCGAGATGATCGCCGCCGTGCGCGTGCCGGTGACGGTGAAATGCCGGATCGGCGTCGACGATCAGGACCCGGACGAAAGCCTGTTTCGCCTGGTGGACGCCTGCGCCGCCGCCGGGGTGACCCGGTTCGTGGTCCATGCGCGCAAGGCCCTGCTCCAGGGCCTCAGCCCCAAGGAAAACCGCGACATCCCGCCGCTGAACTATCCCCTGGTCTACCAACTCAAACGCGAACGGCCCCAGCTGACCATCGACATCAACGGCGGGATCGCCTCCCTGGACGCGGCGATGGCGCACCTGGAAGCGGTCGACGGGGTGATGCTCGGCCGGGCGGCCTATCACGAGCCGGGGCTGCTGGGCGCCGTCGACCGGCGGGTGTTCGGCGAGGCGGGTCCCGACGTGGACGACCGGTCGGCGGTGGCCGCCTATCGGCCCTATGTGGCCGCCAGCCTCGCCCGGGGCGTCGGCCTCGCCCCCCTGGTGCGGCCCATGCTCGGCCTGTTCCACGGCCAGCCAGGCGCGCGCGCCTGGCGGCGGATACTCACCGTCGAGGGGGTGCGCCCCGGCGCGGCGGCGGACGTCATCGACCGGGCCCTGGAGGCGATCGAGACGGCGAGGGCGCGGCGGCTGGAATTCAGCTAGGGCGGGATGGGCGGTGTCTTACCCCGCCCATCCCGCGCAGGCGGCGGGGCGTCGGGATCGCTGCGTTTGGAAATACATGTGACCCCATGGATGGGGCGACCCGCCAGGCCCGTCAGGCCCAAACACCCGACGGTTGCCTCTTGCGCCGGTTCCCGGATGTGGCAAGTTCCGCTAACGACCGAGGCGGCAGTTGGGTCTTCGTGGATCGGGGCCAACCGCGTTTTGGGCAATCTGATGTTTACGAAGAAAGTCGCAAGAATATTTTTTGTGGCGCTTGCAATTTCGACGGCCGCATCATCTGCTACCGCAAACGTGTGGTCGCAATATGAGAAGTTGACCCATGCTCGCTGCCCATCGCGACATCGAGAGTTATTTCAAGATGACTACGATGATCTGTTGACGGGTTTTATTGGCGGACTACCGGCGGCCACGCAGAAGTCAGTCAGCGCGAACTTTAAATATACCGGGCCATGCGCACGTGAAAATTTCGGCGGCAGCTGCGAGATGTATACATATCTCATAGCGTTCAAGCGGTTACACCTACTCAACGAGTTTTCGAAATATAGTTGTAGGCATTGGACATGCGATTTCGCAGCGTCTTGTCACACTCGGGGCCAATAAGGGTTCGTCGCCGTTAGTCCAACTACCGGTTTCCACGTGCGCCGTGACAAGGCGGAGCATTTACAGTGGGTGTAAGCCCCACCCGGCGAACGCTCCAGCCGGAAGCAGCCGGAGCAGGCATGGAGGCGACGAAATGACTGAAGCCTTCG
>PLSW01000182.1 GCA_003165275.1 Caulobacteraceae bacterium | reverse complement strand
GGCGCCATGTTGGTCTTCACCCACGTCTCGTCGATGAACACCAGGCGCTGGGGCGCGATCCGCCCCTGGTGAGCTTTCCAGCGCTCGCGCTTTCGCGCCACGTCAGGGCGCGCCTGTTCCTCTGGAAACAGGGTTTTTTTTAAAGCTGAGGCCCTCGGCGTGAAGGAACACCCACACCGCCCGCGGCTGGGTCTTGATCCCCCGCTCGGCCAGCTCCGCCGTCAGGCCTCGCAGGGTCACCGGCCCCGAGGCGACCCGCTCGCGCAGCCACTCGGCGCAGTCGCCCGCAAGCGTCCGGGGTTTGTAGCCCCCGATCTGAGCCGGAGCCAACGAGCCGGTCTCCCGCTTGCGCTTCGTCCACTTCGACACGCAAGAGGGGCTGATCATCAGCGCCGCTGCGATCTCGCGATTGGTCTCGCCCGCAGCATTCCGGGCCAGCGCCCGTTCCCGAAGGTCCATCGAATAGGGAGCCGTCATCCAGGCTGGCCTCCTCCTCCAGCATGGACTCTCAATCAGATCACCCCTGATTTGGGAATCCCGATTCCGTCAAATCGGGTCATGCTCTAGGCTTGGCGCGACGCATTGGTACGCTGGAGGCCGTGCGGAGACGCGCGGCCTTTGTCGTTTTTGAATCGGCCACCCGTGTTCCTCCCCGCGTGCGGGGAGGCGCGCCCGTAGGGCGCGGAGGGGAAAGTGAGGTGCGCGACTTGCCCCTCCGTCGCTTCGCTGCGCTCGCGACACCTCCTCGCACGCGGGGAGGAATCAAAGCTACCCCCCGAACCGCTCGAAATACCGTTCGATCAGCCGCCGGTAGATCGCCGTCAGCTCGGTGATCTCGGCCACCGGCGCGCGCTCGTCGACCATGTGCATGGTGGCGCCCACCAGGCCCAGCTCCAGCACCGGGCAGACGCTGCGGATGAAGCGGGCGTCGGAGATGCCGCCGGTGGTGGAAAGCTCCGGGGTGCGGCCGGTCACGTCCTCCACCGCCCTTTGGCAGACCTCCACGAAGGGGCCGGGCTCGGTGATGAAGGCGTTGCCGGTCAGCCTGGTCTCCAGGGTCACGGACCCCTCGAAACCCTCCGCCGCCCGCGACCGCTCTTCCTCCAGCCACGCCGTCAGGTTGGCTCCGTCGTGGGCCGGATTGAAGCGGATGTTCAGCCGCCCGGCGGCCCGGGCCGGGATCACATTGGTGGCCGGATTGCCCACGTCGATGGTGGTCACCTCCAGGTTTGAGGCTGGAAACCGCGGATAACCCTCGTCCAGCACCCGGTCCTGCAGCCGCGCCAAGAGGCGGATCAGCACCGGGATCGGATTGGCCGCCTGCCGGGGATAGGCCACGTGGCCCTGGCGCCCTTCGACGGTGATCCAGGCGTTAAGGCTGCCGCGGCGGCCGATCTTCAAGAGATCGCCCAGCTGGGCGGCGGAGCTGGGCTCGCCCAGGACGCAGTGGTCGATCCGCTCGCCCTCGGCCCTCAGCTGCTCGACCACCGGGCCGGTGCCGTGTTCGGCCACCCCCTCCTCGTCACCGGTGATCAGGAAGGAGAGGGAGCCGGGGACAGTGGCGGGGTCGAAATGGGACGCCGCCGCGGCGAAGGCGGCGATGGCGCTCTTCATGTCCACCGCGCCGCGGCCGTAGAGCACGCCGTCCTCGATCCGCGCCTCAAAGGGCGGCCGGCTCCAGGCGCCGGCGTCGCCCACCGGCACCACGTCGGTATGGCCGGCGAAGCAGAGGTTGGGGCCCTCGGTCCCCCGGCGGGCGTAGAGGTTTTCGATGTCCCCGAACCGCATCCGCCGGCAGACGAAGCCGAGTCCGGTCAGGGCGGCCTGCAGAACATCCATGGCGCCGGCGTCGGCGGGGGTGACCGACGGGCGGCGGATCAGGTCCTGGGCGAGGGCGACGGGGTCTAGGGTCATGGGCCGCGATTAGACCGGATGCGGCGATTGGGCAAACGGATCGCGGGCCGCGATGCTGGCGCGGGCGCGCTTTGGGGGGTACCTAGGGCGTTTGACGGCGTCGCCGAAAGGTTTGGTCGCATGAACGCTCACAACCACGACCACCCCCATCACGACCATGGCGACCATGACCACGGCCATGATCATGGGCACAGCCATGCGCACGGCCATGACCACGCGCATGGTCACCACCACGCCTCCCCCGACGACCCGCGCTACCTGCTGGGCATCGGCCTGAACCTGACCATCGTCGCGGTGCAGGTAGGGGCGGGGATCTACGCCCATTCCACGGCCCTGCTGGCCGACGCCAGCCACAACCTCTCCGATGTCCTTGGCCTGGTCCTGGCCGGGACCGCCGCCTGGCTGGCCACGCGGCCGGCGCGGGGGCGACGCACCTACGGATACGGCAAGGCCACAGTGCTGGCGGCCCTCGCCAACGGCCTGGTGCTTATGCTGGTCAGCGGCGGGCTGATCGTCGAGGCGGCGCAGCGGCTGTGGCGGCCGGAGGCGGTGCAGGCGCCCATCGTCATGATCGCCGGCGCCGTGGGCGTGGTGGTCAACCTGGCGACGGCGGCCATGTTCATGCGCGGCGCCAAGGAGGACGTGAACGTGCGCGGGGTGTTCCTGCACATGGCCGGGGACGCGGCCGTGTCGGTGGGGGTGATCGCGGCGGCGGGGGTCATCGCCCTGACCGGCTGGAACTGGCTCGATCCCCTGGTGAGCATCGCCATCGTGCTGGTGATTGTCGCCGGCACCTGGGGCCTGCTGCGGGAATCCCTGAACCTGGCCCTGGACGCCGCCCCCGCCGGCGCCGATGTGCCGGCCATTGAGGCCTTCCTCAGCGGCTGTCCGGGGGTGACCGAGGTGCACGACCTGCACGTCTGGGCCATGAGCACCAAGGACGTGGCGCTCACCGCCCACCTGGTCCGCCCCGGCCACGATGGCGAGGACGGCTTCCGCGGCATGCTCGCCCACGCCCTGGAGGACCGCTTCGGCGTCAGCCACGCCACGCTGCAGATCGAACAGACCCGCGGCGATCATTGTCCGGAGTGCTGAGGGGACTGCCGGGGAATTGTTCTCCGCTCCCTCCACCGTCATGGCCGGGCTTGTCCCGGCCACCCAGGAACACGAACGGATTGAGGCGATCTCTCGTGTCGGCCGTACTTATACCAACCCACCTAAAGACTGACACAGGCCCATTGG
>PLSW01000341.1 GCA_003165275.1 Caulobacteraceae bacterium | reverse complement strand
CCGGCGTTGTGGGGGAAGGGATCCAGGGCGATGTCGACCTGGCCGTAGGCGTCCCAGGTGCGCGGTTGGGGGCTGGTGTAGACAAGGTCGAGGCGGCTCGCGGGGACGCCCTGCTCGGCGAAGCGGGTTTCGAAAAGGACCTTGAACGCCGGTTCCGCGAAGGCCTTGGCGTTAAGCATCAGCCGGGCGGTGGGGATTTCCGTCAGGATCCGCGCCCAGGCCTCGACCACCCGGGCGTTGATCCGCTCCGGCCGGCCGAAGTAACCGAAGGTGACGTGGCCCGCCGCCAGGGCGGGCGCGGGGAACGGCTCGGGCATGCCTTCCGGCGGGGCGTAGGCCAGGGGGATGCGGGGCAGGCGCAGGACCTGGCGTTCCGAGAACAGGTGGTCGGAGCCTTTCGGCGCCAGTTCCGCGTCGGCGATGAAGGCGTCGATGGCCGAGAGGCCGGAGGTGTAGCCGTGGCCGAGGAAGTGGGCGACCTGGACCGGGGCGGGCCTGCGGGCGAACACCGCCAGGCGGCTGGCGGCGGTGTGGCCGCCGAGGTCGACGAGGATGTCGATCCCATCCTGGACGATCAGGGCCGCCATGGCCGCGTCGGTGAGGCCCGCGGTGGGCCGCCAATGGTCGGCCATGGCCTGGAACCGCTGGGTCCAGGCGTCGGGGCGGGCGAGTTCCGCGTAGCAGAAGACCTCGAAGGCCGCATGATCCACGCCGGCGAGGATCGGCTCCAGGTAGTGCCGGGCGGAGTGTTCGCGGAAGTCCGGGGAGACCAGGCCCAGGCGCAGGCGACGATCCGGGTCCGGATCATTGGCGAAGGCCGCCACGGCGGCGGGCCTGGTCAGGCCGTGGCGGGCGTCGAAGCGGCGGTATTCCTCGAAGATCGCCTCGGCGGACTTGTCGGGGCTGTAGTTGAGGCAGAACAGCAGGTTGGCGTGGCCGCTGGCGTAGTCCGGGCGGGCGTCCAGGGCCTGGCGCAGCAGGGATTCGGCGCCGGCGAACTGGCCGACGTCCTGCAGGGCGACGGCGGCGTTGGAGAGGATGCGCGCATCGTTCGGCGCGGCGGCCAGGGCGCGCTGGTAGTGGCGCAGGGCGCCCACCGGCCGGCCGGCCTTGCGCATCAGCGAGGCCAGGGTCTCGTTGGCGGCGGCCTGGTAGGGGGCGAGCGCCACGGCCTTTTCCGCGGCGGCCAGGGCGCCGGCGCCGTCGTCGGCGGCGTTGCGGCAGAGGGCCAGGGAGCGCCAGGTCTCGCCATTGTCCGGCGCCAGGTCCAGGGCCCGCCAGTAGGCGGCCTGGGCCTCGTCCAGCCGGCCCCGCGCGGTGAGCAGGTTGCCGAGGTTGACCTGGGCGGCGGCGAAGGCTGGGTCGGCGCGGATCGCTGAACGCTGGGCGGCCTCGGCCTCGTCCAGCCGGCCCAGGGCGCGCAGGCAGACCCCGAGGTTGGACCAGCTGGCCGCGTCGTCCGCCAACTCGGCGGCGGCGCGGAAGGCCTCGGCGGCGCCGGCGACGTCGCCGGCTTGCGAGGCCGCGGCGGCCTTGGCGATCAGCTCGCTCAGGGCCGGTCCCCGCGCCGCGCACCAGCCGCGCCAGAGGTCCCGGTACATCCCCTCCAGGGCGTCGGCGAGGCCCGGCCCGTCGCCGAGGGGCGAGGCCTGCATGCGCGCGCGAAGCCCGGCGCGAAGCTCGGCCAGGGCCGGCAGGTCGGCGGCCTTGCGCACCGCCAGGGCCACATAGTCGTCCACCGTCCCGGCCACCCAGTCGGTGAGGCCCGCGCTGGTCAGGATGCTGAGGCCGAAGCGGCCGACGGAGGGGCGGCCGGCGAGGCTGACCACCGGAACCCCCAGCCACAGGGCCTCGATGGTGGTGGTGCCGGCGTTGTGCGGGAAGGGATCGAGGGCGATGTCGACCTGGCCGTAGGCGGCCCAGGTGGTGGGCTGGGGGGTGGTGAAGACCAGGCTGAGGCGGTCGGCGGTGATGCCGCGGGCGGCGAACAGGGCCTCGTAGCGGGCGCGCACCCCGGGGTCGGCATAGGCGCTGTGGTTGAGCATCAGGCGGGAGGCCGGGACCGCGGCCAGGATCCGCGCCCAGGCGGCGACCACGGCGTCGTTCACCCGCACCGTGCGGCCGAAATGGCCGAAGGTGATGTAGCCGTTCACCAGGGCGGGCGGGGGCGCGACCTCGGGCAGGCCCTCCGGCGGCTGGTAGGCGATGGGGATGCGGTCCAGGCGCACCACGGTCTCGGCGAACAGGGGCTCGGCGCCGGGGGGGGCCAGGGCTTCGTCGGCGACGAAGACGTCCATGGCCGACATGCCGGAGGTGTAGCCGTGGCCGAGGAAGTGGGCGATCTGCACCGGCGCCGGCTTGCGGGCCAGGGCCAGCAGGCGGTTGCGGGCGGTGTGGCCGCCCAGGTCGATCAGCACGTCGATGCGGTCGGCGCGGATCATCTGCGCCATGGCCTCGTCGCTGAGCCCCACGGTCTCGCGCCAATGGTCGGCCAGGCGCTGGAAGGTCAGGGTGGCGGAATCCGGGTTGGGGGTCTCGGCGTAGCAGTAGACCTCGACCTCGGCGCGGTTGTGGCCGGCGAGCATCGGCTCGATGAAGTGGCGGGCGGAGCGGACCCCGAAGTCGGGGGAGACGTAGGCGATGCGCAGGCGACGATCCGGGGACGGATCATTGTCGAACACCGGCCGCTCGGGGGTGTGCGGGCGGGCGTGGGCCGCGTCCCAGCGGCGGAACTCCGCGAACACCGCCTCGCCGGAGAGGCCGGGCTGGTAGCTGAGGCAGAAGAGCAGCGCCCCGTGGCCGGTGGGCTGGCCGGGGCAGGCGTCCACGGCGGCGCGGTAGAGGGCGAGCGCCTCCTCCAGCCGGCCCTGGTCCTGGACGGCGCTGCCGAGGTTGAAGCCGATCTGCGGCAGGTCGGGGCGCAGGTCCATGGCCCGCCGCAGGTCGGCCTCGGCGGCGCAGAGCCGGCCGCGCTTCATCAACGAGAGGGCGCGGTTGTTGTGGGCCTCGGCGTAGTCGGGGCGGATGGCCAGAGCCTCGCCGAAGGCGTCCTCCGCCTCCAGCAGCCGCCCCTGCCCCACCAGGGCGTTGCCCAGGTGGTTGGCGGCGCTGGCGTTGGCGGGGTCGAGGGCCAGGGCCTGGCGGGCGGCGGCCTCCGCTTCGGGCAGGCGTCCGCGCAGGCGCAGGTCGTCGGAGAGCTGCGCCAGGCGGTCCGCCTCGCCGGGGTCCGCGGCGGCGGGCTCGGCGCCCGTTTCGGCGGCGGGCTGGCCGCACCACTCGGTATCGACTACGACGTCCTCAAGCGCGCCGGCGC
>PLSW01000157.1 GCA_003165275.1 Caulobacteraceae bacterium | reverse complement strand
TCAGGCCGTGTGAACTTGGGGGGCGGGCGCCCTTTGCAACGCAAATGGGCAGTTCTTCGCTGGAACAAGAACTTTGCGTGCGCGCCGCGACGGTGTAAGCCTGCAGAGGGGCTGTCTGCGGGGGCGACAGGCGCAGCTGAACACCGCGAAGACCTCATGCGAAACGAGCTGTGGCGTGCGCAGGGGCCCCGGATACAATCACGATTGGGGCTGTAGGAATCGTGGAAGAAATCGAAAACAATGGCGCGCTAGCCTTGGCCTTGGCGGCGGCCGTTTGCGGGGTTCCGTCCGACCCCGGCGACCTCGAGCATAGGTATTCTGCAGGCCAGGTTTTCGACGTTCCCGAGATGCTTCGGGCCGCCAAGGCGCTGAATCTCCGCATTCGCGCGGGGTTTCCCAAGCCGGACGCCTTAGCCACGACGCCCGTGCCGGCCATCGCGCGGAACGCCGCCACCAAGGGCTTCTTCGTCGTGGCCCGGCTAATCCCGAATCAGGCCGGCGCGGTGGAAAAACTTCTGGTGCAAAAGCCCGGTGGGCCGCCCAGCCTCATGACCCTGGACGAGTTCCTGGCGGTGTGGGACGGCCGGCTGGTGAGCGTGGGCCGCAAGCTGTCCATCCTGCACCCAGCCCGACCCTTTGGCCTGTCCTGGTTTTACGGGGCGATCTTCCGGTATCGCAGGGCTCTCTCGGAAGTTCTGATCGTCAGCTTCACCCTGCAGCTCCTGAGCCTGGCGACACCGTTGTTCTTTCAGATCGTGGTGGACAAGGTTCTCGTCCACCGGGGCCTTTCGACCCTCAATGTGATTGCCGTCGGATTCGGCCTGGCCCTGTTCTTCGAAGCGGTGCTGGGCGGTCTGCGCTCTTACGTTTTCGCCCACACGACCAACCGGATCGATGTCGAGCTCGGCGCTCGGCTGTTCAATCACCTGCTGCGCCTGCCGCTGGGATTTTTTGGCGCGCGACGGGTTGGCGACAGCGTGGCCCGGGTGCGCGAGCTGGAGACCATCCGCCAGTTCTTGACGGGATCCACCCTGACCTCGGTGCTGGATCTGGTGTTCGGATCGATCTTCTTGGCGGTAATCTTCCTCTATTCCCCGCCCCTGGGGTGGGTCGTCACCGCCAGCATTCCCTTCTACCTGCTCATTTCCTTCTTCGCGACGCCTGCGCTCAAGCGGCGCGTCCAAGAGAAGTTCAGCCGCGGCGCCGCCAACCAGGCCTTCCTGGTGGAGGCGGTGTCGGGGATCGAGACAGTCAAGGCAATGGCGGTGGAGTCGCAGATTCAGCGGCGGTGGGAGGAGCAGCTTTCGGGCTACGTGCGCGCCGCGTTCCGCATGAGCGCCATGGGTGTGCTGGCCAGCCAGAGCGCGCAGCTGGTCAGTCGGGCGACAACCTTGGCCGTGCTCTATGTGGGCGCGGGATTGGTGATGCGCGATAAGATTTCCATCGGCGAGCTGGTGGCGGTGAACATGTTGGCCAGTCAGATCGCGGGGCCTGTGCTGCGCCTGGCCCAGGTCTGGCAGGACTTCCAGCAGGTTCAGGTCTCGGTGGACCGGATCGGCGACATTCTCAACACTGCTCCGGAGCCGGCGCCAGCGAGCGGCGGCGCCGCCAGACCGCCCATCCAAGGCGATATCGTGTTCGATGCGGTTTCTTTCCGTTACCGGCCCGACGGTCCTCCGGTGCTCAATCAATTGAGCCTGGACATTCCCGCGGGACAAATTCTCGGGGTGGTGGGGCCCTCCGGTTCGGGCAAGTCGACCCTGACGAAGCTGCTTCAACGCCTGCATCTGCCCGAGCACGGACGGGTGACGCTCGACGGCCTCGATGTGGCGATGATCGATCAGGCATGGCTGCGCCGGCAAGTCGGCGTGGTGCTGCAGGAAAGCATTTTGTTCAACGCCAGCATCCGGGACAATATCGCCCTGACCGATCCGGCCTTGCCGACGGACCGTATCGTCAAAGCCGCGCGGCTGGCGGGCGCGCATGACTTCATCACGGCATTGCCCGAGGGATACGACACGGTCGTGGGTGAGCGTGGGGCGAGCCTGTCGGGCGGGCAGCGCCAGCGCATCGCCATCGCCCGGGCGTTGATTGGCAATCCGAAGGTGCTGATCCTCGACGAAGCGACCAGCGCTCTGGACCTGGAAAGCGAACAGGCGATTCAAGCCAACATGGGCGCCGTGGCGCGCGGGCGCACGCTGATCATCGTGGCGCATCGGTTGTCAGCGCTGCGCATGGCCAACCGGATCGTAACGCTCGAAGAGGGGCGCATCATCGAGGACGGCGCCCATGCCGACCTGCTGCGGCGCGGCGGCCGCTATGCGCGACTTTGGGCGGCCCAGACGCAGGGCCTGCACGACGCGGCGCAAGAGGCGCGCCCCCGATGAAGGCCGTGCAAAGAACCCTGCGTCTGGTGTCCGGCCCGGAAAAGGCCGATCCCATTTTTGGCGGCCGCCCGCGTGAGGAACTGGAGTTCCTTCCCGCCGCGCTCGAGATCGTCGAGACCCCTGCGCCGCCCTTGCCGCGGCTGGCGGCGCTCTCGATCGTCGGCCTGATCGCATGCGGCCTGATCTGGGCGACCTTGGGCAAGGTTGACATCGTAGCCAGCGCGCCCGGTCGGTTCGTGCCTGCGGGGGGCACCAAGGCGATCCAGGCGCTGGAGGCGGGAACTGTCGCGGCCATCCATGTTCACGACGGCGAACCGGTAAAGGCCGGCGAGGTTCTGATCGAGCTCGAACCCACCCAGACCCTGGCCGACCGCAACCAGGTCCAGGCGCAGCTAGCCGCCGCGCAGCTTGACGTGGCGCGGCTGCGTGCGGTGGCCCTGCATGCTCCGTTCGTGACCCCTCCCGGCGCCGATCCGGCCGCGGCCGAGGTGGCCCGGCATCAAGCCCTGGCCGAGCAGGCCGAGCATGCCGCGCGGTTCGCTGACCTCGACCACCAGATCGAACAGCACAGGGCGGAACTGGCTACCGCCGAAGCTGGGGCGGCGCGCCTGCGCCAATTGGCGCCGCTGGCGCAGCAGCAGGTCGAGGTCTACGAGAACTTGGAGGCTCGGGGGTACGGCTCCAAGTTACAACTCATCGAGGCGCAGGAGCGCCAGCAGGAAACGCTGCAATCTCTCGAAGCCCAGGAGCACCGACGCCCCGAGCTCCAGGCCGCCATCGCCTCCACACTCAACCAGCGCGCCCAGGCTGCGGCGGAGGCCAACCGAACCGATCTGGCCGATTTAAGTCAGGCCGAGGTCAAGGCCGCCTCCTTGGCTGACGATCTGGCGAAGGCGACCGATCGCTTCCAGGGCCGCACGCTCAAGGCGCCGGTCGATGGCGTGATTCAGGAATTGGCAGCGCACACCATCGGCGGCGTGGTCGAACCAGGACAGATCCTGATGCGCGTCACGCCGAACGCCAGCACAGTGGAAGTTGAAGCCAAGCTGGCCAACGACGACGTTGGCTTCGTCCGCGCCGGCATGCTCGCTCAGCTGAAGATCCAGACCTTCCCCTTCACACGATACGGACTAATCAAGGCCAAGGTCGTCAGCGTTTCGCGCGACGCGGTCACCAATACGCCGCCCCAGGATGGTGCGGGCGCGGGGGCCAAAACCGTAGACGACTTGCATTATACCGTGCGCCTGATCCCCGAGCGCGACACCATCGATATCGACGGCGTCTCCACGCCACTCACGCCGGGCATGGCGGTGACCGTCGAGGTGCTCACCGGCAAGCGGAGCGTTATCAGCTACATCCTGTCGCCGTTGGCCAAGGCGACTCGCGAGGCTGGCCGCGAACGATGAGTTCCCCGCCACCGCAGCGCCTCCAGGCCCGCGTCCACGTGCGCAAGGGCGAACTGCATCGGGTCGCTGCCGTCCTGACAGCGGCGGTAACGGCGCTATCGGGCATGCATGGGGCGCGGGCCGAGAGCCTGACGGAGGCCATGAGTCTCGCCTATGACTCCAATCCGACCGTGCAAAGTCAGCGCGAACAGCTGCGCGCCTCCGATGAATCCGCGGTCCAGGCGCGCGCGGGTTTTCGTCCGACTCTGGAGGCCGACGCTTCGGCCCAATATACCGACGCCCCACAGAGCAGTTTGTTCGGTGGACTGTCGGAGGTGCAGACCAACCAGACGCAGGGCGCGCTGGCCGTGGGCCAGACCCTCTACAGTGGCGGGCGGACGACCGCGCAACTCCGGGCGGCGCAGGCCCAGATCCGCGCTGATCGCGAGCAGTTGAGGCTGGTGGAGGCCCAGATTCTACAGGGCGCGGTCCAGGCCTATTGCGATGTCGTGCGCGACCGAACCGTCTTGGCGCTCTATCGCCAGAGCCAGACCGATCTTGCGGATGCGGTCAAAGAGATTCAGGCGCGCTTCGAAGCGGGGGCTAACACCCGCGCCGATGTCGCTCAGGCCGAGGCGCAACTTCACTCCGGCGAGGCGCTCGTGACCAGCGCCCAGGCTCAACTGGACGCCAGCGTCGCCGAATATGTGGCGGTTGTCGGCCGCTCGCCCGGTAACCTGCCCGAGCCGCAGGCTCTGGGGGGCTTGCCCGGTGACCTGGAGGACGCGCTGACAGCGGGGGAACAGGAGAGCCCGACGCTCCGTCAGGCAGAATTCGCGGACGCGGTCAGCCAGGCGAAGGTCGACGAGGCCAAGGCTAGCGGCCATGCCAGCCTGACCCTCAACGGGCAATTCGGCTCGCTCGGCCAGGCGGTCCCTTTCGACCGTCTGAAGTTTAACGACGACATTACCGTTGGAGCAACCTTCCGGCGGCCCTTGTTCGCCGGCGGGGCCATCGCGTCCCAGGTCCGGCAGGCGAGCGCGTTACGCTCGGCGGCTCGGCTGCAGGTGGACGCGGCGCGCCGCACGGTGATCCAGACCATTTCGCAGGTTTGGAGCCAGCGCCGCGCCGCCCAGGCCAACGAGAAAACCATGCAGGCCGAGGTTTTGGCGGCCCAGGCCGCGTTCGATGGCATGCGGGTGGAATATAGGGCGGGTTTGCGGACCACGCTCGACGTGCTGGTGGCCGAACAGACCCTACGCGACGCCCAGGCCGCGGCGGCCCAGGCGGCGCATGATGAACGCGTGGCCGATGCGTCGTTATTGGCGGCGATCGGTCGGCTGGACGGCCGGCTGGTGGCGTCCAGCTCGACGACCCGCCCGCTTCCGGACGTGAAGCGGATTGGAGCCAGCCTGTGGGACGCGATTCCCGAAGGGCTGGACAAACTAGGCTCGGTTGAGCCAGGCCCGTAGGGCCTTTCCCGGTTCAAATCATTTTGAGGCCTGACGTGGATTCGAATCTGGAAACAGATTTGGGCGGGCGCTAACCTTCGATCAGCGCGGCGTAGATCTCGTTGAGTTCAGCCTTCTTTGCCGGCCTTCCGAACTTTAGAACTTGCTTGGTTTCGGACGGGCTGCGAACTCCGTGGCCAAGTCCTTTGGCGTCGATGGCAAGACAGTCTGGAGTGGGTCGAGCGGTTCCGGTCCGAGGGGCCTGCGGGCTTGGTCGATCGCTCCTCGCGTCCCCAAAGGTCTTGCATCGGCTGACGCCAGCCTCGGCCTCACCGAGGACAACCTGTTGAGGCTCCACACCTAGCTAGCTTGCTCACGCGTCTTCACCGCACGACAAAAATATCCGAGAGGGTCCGCGTCCGATCCCAGCCCGCACCTTTTCGAAAGGTGGGCCACCGCGAGCATGATGGCCGATATCATTGCGAATAGCCCCAACAGTGGTGTCAGCACCAACACGTTGATGGGCCTGATCCGCTTAAAGCGCCTTATGCTCAGCACGATCATCTTGTTCGCTATTGCGCCGACATCATCGCCCCGCTCTCGCACCTCGATATTCGAAAAGCCGCCCTTCTCCAGCAACTGGTAGAGCCGTTCCTTGGTGAAACGATGGAAATCGTAAGGCATGTGATGGCGCCGCGTCGACCATGGCGCCGTCAACAATAAGGGCGATCCTGGCTTGAGCACCCTGGCGATCTCGCCGATCAATGCTTCTGGATCGGCCGCGTGTTCCAGCACCTCGATACAGATCGCTCCTGAAAACCTATCATCCGCGAACGGCATGACCTGACCATCGTAGAAATGGACGTCCTCCAATTTGGAGACCATGCCGAAGTCATCCGCATTCTTGATATCCAGGCCGACATATTGGCAGCGGTCAGGCAACCACTCACGCCAAGGCGACTCTCCAGCCCCGACGTCCAAGATCTCCCCGGCGGGCAAGCTGGCCATGGCGGGGCGCAGGGGCTTCACAATCGTGCCCAACTGGAGGTCGATCACACAGCGCAAGGCGAACGCCAGCGGATTAGCCGACGGCGGCTTGACCGAGATCGGTTGGAACTCTTCGCTGCTCATCCTCGCCCCGCTATTAACCCAGCACTTCGGGCATTGCGGAAGACAAACCGTGATTGCAGGACATAGGCCACCGCTGTGATGGGCGCGATAATGATCGTCATCGCGCCAATTCTGCTGCCAACGACGGGCGTCAGGCAAGTGATAAACGCCAAATACATGATAAAAATCAGTAAGTAACATAATAAGAAATGCGGAAGACGAACCACGTCCCCACATCTCTTGGCCTGCCGCCGAGGGGGCTCCGCCAACAAATTATTCCATGAAAATTGGAGGCCTGGCCGAGAATCGAA
>PLSW01000354.1 GCA_003165275.1 Caulobacteraceae bacterium | reverse complement strand
ATGAAGTCGATGAAGATCGGCACCGCGTCCACCGCCCCGGTCTCGTTGTCGCCCAGGGAGCGGTTGTCGTCGAAGCCCACGAACACGCCCACCACGATGTCGGGGGTGAAGCCCACGAACCAGGCCGAGCGGAAGTCGTTGGTGGTGCCGGTCTTGCCGCCCACGGGCCGGCCGAGGACGCTGGCCTGGGCGGCGGTGCCGCGCTGGACCACGCCCTCCAGCATGGAGGTGATCTGGTAGGCGGTGATCGGGTCGATCACCGGCTCGCCACCGGGCGCGACGCGGGGCGACTCGTCGCCGTTGAAGCCGGCGCCGCAGCCGTTGCAGTCGCGCTGGTCGGCGTTGAGGATCGGCTTGCCCTCCCGGTCCTCCACCACCTCTATCAGGTGCGGATTGATCCGCCGGCCGCCGTTGACGAAGGCCGAATAGGCCGCGGTCAGCTTGAAGGGGGTGGTCTCCCCCGCCCCCAGGGCCATGGCCAGCACCGGCTGCATGTCGTTGACCACGCCGAACTTGATGGCGTTCTCGCGGATCTTCTTCATGCCCACGTTCTGCGCCAGGCGCACGGTCATGGTGTTGAGGGACTGCTCCAGCCCCTTGCGCAGGGGCACCGCGCCCAGGAAGTCGTGGTGGAAGTTCTCCGGGGTCCACACCTCGCCGGCGGTGGCGCCCGGCAGGGAGATCGGCCCGTCCACCACCGTGCTCGCCGGGGTGTAACCGTTCTCCAGGGCCGTCGCATAGACGAAGGGCTTGAACGCCGATCCGGGCTGCCGCATCGCCTGGGTCGCCCGGTTGAACTTGGACAGGGAGAAGCTGTAGCCCCCCACCATGGCCAGCACCCGGCCCGAGCGCGGCTCGATGGCCACCAGGGCCCCGTTGACCAGCGGCGTCTGGCGAAGCCCGTACTTGCCGTCCGTGGTCGGCTCCACGAAGATCAGGTCGCCGGGGGCGAGGCCCTTGCCCGCCTTGGCCCAGGCCACGTCCGCCGGCTCCAGGAAGCCCGAGCCGGACTTGTCGGCGACCTTCACCCGCACCGAGCCGCCCTCGACCGACTGCACCACCGCCGCCCGCCACGCCCGCCGCTCGGAGGGCGGCGACTTGGACAGCGCCTCCTTTTCCCAGCCGGTGGCGTCGGCCACGTGGGCCAGGGCGCCGCGCCAGCCGTGGCGATGGTCGTAGTTCTCCAGCCCGTGCATCAGCGCCACCCGCGCCGCCGTCTGCAGCCGAGGATCCAGGGTGGTGCGCATGTAGTAGCCGCCCTCGGCCAGGCGGGGTCCCAGGGTCAGCAGGGCGCGCTGGCGCACCTCCTCGACGAAATAGTCGGCGTCCCGGTACTTGGCGCGGCTGGGGGCGGTCTGGACGACCAGATCCTCCTTCATCGCCGCGGCCGCGGCCTCGGGGGTGACCCACTTCAGCTCCAGCATCTGGCCGATGATCCAGTTGCGGCGGCGGATGGCGGCGATCTTGTTGCGCACCGGATGGTAGTTGTCCGGCCCCTTGGGCAGGGCCGCCAGATAGGCGCATTCGGCCAGGTCCAGGTCCGCCAAAGGCTTGCCGAAATAGTTGTAGGCCGCCGACCCGACCCCGAAGGAGCGATAGCCCAGCCAGATCTCGTTCAGATAGAGCTCGAGAATGTGAGGTTTCGTCAGGGTCTGCTCGAGGCGCTGGGCGAGGATCGCTTCCTTCAGCTTGCGGCCCACCGTGGCCTCGTTGCTGAGCAGCACGTTCTTCGCCACCTGCTGGGTGATGGTCGAGCCGCCCTCAAGACGGCGACCGCGCGCGGCGTTGGCCACGTCCTTGCCCATGGCCCGCACCATGCCGAAGGGATCGACCCCCCCGTGCTTGAAGAAGTTGCGGTCCTCGGCGGCGAGGAAGGCGTGCACCAGCTGCGGCGGGATCTGGTCGTAGGGCACGAAGATCCGGCGCTCCTTGGAGAATTCGCCGATCAACGTGCCGTCCCAGGCGTAGACCCGGGTGGCGGTGGGGGGGCGATAGTCCGCCAGCTCGGCGGCGTCCGGCATGTCGTGAAACAGCCAGGCGGCATAGATCGCCACCGCGAAGCCGGCCACGGCCACCACGCTGAGGACGGCGATACCCGCCGTCGCGATCCACCGCTCGTACCGTTCCGGAGTCTTAAGCAGCACGCAGCCTCCACGGGCGCCCTCACCCGCAAGCCTACGCCTTAGCGCGTGTCGGGCCTGCGTGAAAGCGCGCGAAGGTCACGATCAACCGGATTCAGGCGGGGCCGTTGTTTGCGCTGGTGCGGCGGCCCGAGCCCCTCAGTCGGCTGCGCCGACAGCTCCCCGCACGCGGGGAGCAACCAATCCTTAGAGTCCTCCCCGCGTGCGGGGAGGTGGCGCTGAGCGCAGCGAAGCGACGGAGGGGAAGTCGGTCCGCCGCAAGGGTGTCGATCTAACGCGACGCCAGCCGCGTCTCCTGCCCAAAATAGGAATCGATCGACCCCGCCACCGCGTCCATGAACCGCTCGCGGCGGCCGGTGTCGGCGAGCCGGTTCTCGTCGTCGCTGTTGGTGATGAAGCCCATCTCCAGCAGCACCGCCGGCACGTCCGGGGCCAGCAGGACCACGAAGCCGGCGTCCCGGTGGCTGCGGCGCAGCAGGTCGGTCTGGTCGCTCACGTGGCTGAGCAACTCCTCGGCGAAGGCGGCCGAGCGGTTGCGGGTGGCTCGCTGGGTCAGGTCCAGCAGAATCTGGTTCACCGACCGGTCGCGGCCCGGCATGTCCACATGGATGAACCAGTCGTTGGCGGCCATCAGGTTGCGGGTGGTGCGGTCCGAGCCCTTGTCCGACAGGGTGTAGATCGAGGCGCCGTGCACCGTGGCGTCGGGACCGGAATCGGAGTGCAGGGAGATGAACAGGTCCGCGTCGGCCCGGCGGGCGATCTGCACCCGGGTCTCGAGGGGCACATAGGCGTCGGAATCCCGGGTCATCACCACCCGGTAGCGGCCGGTGCGCTCCAGCCGCGTCTTCAGGGCCCGGGCGGCGGCGAGGTTGATGTCCTTTTCCCAGTGGCTCGCGCCCTTGGCGCCGGGGTCCTTGCCCCCGTGGCCGGCGTCGATCACCACCACCTTCTTCAGGTGCAGGTTGGTTTCGCGGGCGCCGGCGGCCGGTCGGAGGGTCTCGACATTGGAGACGGTCTGCAGCGCCGGGCGCAGGCCCGTCCCGGCGACGGTGGGCGCGCCTGCCGCGGGCGCGGCTGCAGCGTCGGCGGCGGCGATGTCGATCACATAGCGGTAGACGGTCACGCCGTCCGCGGGAGGCAGCAGGAAGCGCCGCCGCACCTGGGCGGCGCGGGCCAGCTGCAGATGCAGGGTGGTTCCCATCGCTCCGCCCTCGACCTTCCAGGCGGAGACGAGGCCGTGGCCCGCCCCCTCCAGCCCGCCCTGGGCCGAGACATCCGACAATCCCAGCACCATCTCGCGGCCGTCCGAGCCGTCGGCGATCACCCGGCCCTTGGCGGAATGGCCCAGCTCGACCACGATCCGCGTCTCCTGGCGGTCGCCGCCCAGGCGGACATTGACCACGCTGTCGCCGGCCGCGGCCGTCGTGGCGCCGTGGGAGGCCGCCGCGGCGATCAGGCACAGGCCGGCGGCGAGCGCGCCGCCAAGGCGCCCCCACAACGATCCGACGCTGCTAATCACCCGCGCGCGCATGCCCTTTTCCCAGGCTTTGAGGTCCATGAATTCAGCCATCGCACTATCGGGCCGGCGCCGTAGCCAAACCCTTAATCGCAAGACCGTCCGAAAGCTTTCCTTTTTCCCCCGTTTGTTGCAGACTCAGGTTCGCGCTGAAGACGCCCCGTAACTCGGGCGCGACCCGCGCAGCCGGCCGCGCCGGCCACCGCCCGATGTGATGTCGCCGAGGCGATGTCCCCGAAAGGCGCGGACGGCGCGCCAACGATCCGCGCCACCCCCGGCGCGTCAAGGAATAAACCCCAATGGGCAGCGTCGCTCACGCCCCTACTCGGCTGATGGACCCCTACGTCGCTCGCGACGCAGCGGCTCCGCATGCGCGCGCCCCAAAACACATCCGGCCCCTGCAACGTGGTTGCAGCGCGCGCCGTGGAGAGATTCTAAATGACGAAAAGAATGTTGATCGATGCCGCCCACGCCGAAGAAACGCGTGTGGTGGTCGTGGACGGAACCCGGATTGAAGATTTCGACTTCGAAAGCCAGTCCAGGAAGCAGCTTAGAGGCAATATCTATCTGGCGAAGGTGACCCGGGTCGAGCCGAGCCTGCAGGCCGCCTTCATCGAATACGGCGGCAACCGGCACGGTTTCCTCGCCTTCAACGAGATCCACCCGGACTACTACCAGATCCCCCTGGCCGACCGCGAAGCGCTGATGCGCGAAGAGGCCGAGGAGGAGGACAATCATCCCGCCCCCAGCCGCGGCCGTCGCGGCGGCGGCGAGGACGAGGACGCCGAAGAAGGCGATCTCGACGACGATGATGACGATGACGTGATGGGCGAGGAGGCGGCGCGCCGCAACCGCCGCCTGTTGCGCCGCTACAAGATCCAGGAAGTCATCCGCCGCCGGCAGATCATGCTGGTGCAGGTGGTCAAGGAGGAGCGCGGCAACAAGGGCGCGGCGCTCACCACCTACCTGTCCCTGGCCGGCCGCTACGGCGTGCTGATGCCCAACACGGCGCGGGGCGGCGGCATCAGCCGCAAGATCACACTGGCCACCGACCGCAAGCGCATCAAGGCCGTCGTGCAGAGCCTGGACGTGCCGCAGGGCATGGGGCTGATCGTGCGCACCGCCGGCGCCAAGCGCACCAAGGCCGAGCTCAAGCGCGACTACGAATATCTGATGCGGCTGTGGGAAGACATCCGCGAAAAGACCATGCACTCGGTGGCCCCGGCGCTGATCTATGAGGAAGAGGACCTCATCAAGCGCGCCATCCGCGACATGTTCGACAAGGACCTGGACAGCATCCAGATCGAGGGCGAGGCCGGCTACCGCGAGGCGCGCGACTTCATGCGCATGATCATGCCCTCGCAGGCCAAGAAGATCGTCGCCTATCGCGACCCCACGCCCCTCTTCGTCGCCGCCAAGGTCGAGGACCACTTGGCGCAGATCTACTCCCCGGTCGTGCCGCTGAAGTCCGGCGGCTATCTGGTGATCAACCAGACCGAGGCCCTGGTGGCCATCGACGTCAACTCCGGCAAGTCCACCCGCGAGCGCAACATTGAGGCGACCGCACTGAAGACCAACCTGGAGGCGGCCTCGGAAACGGCCCGCCAGCTGCGCCTGCGCGACCTCGCCGGCCTGATCGTTATCGACTTCATCGACATGGATGAATCGAAGAACAACCGCGCCGTCGAAAAGGTGCTCAAGGACAGCCTGAAGGACGACCGCGCCCGGGTGCAGATGGGCAAGATCTCCTCCTTCGGCCTGATGGAGATCAGCCGCCAGCGCCGCCGCACCGGCGTGCTGGAAGGCACCACCCATGTCTGCGAGCACTGCGCCGGCACCGGCCGCGTGCGGTCGGTGGAATCCAGCGCCCTGGCGGCGTTGCGCTCCATCGAGATGGAGGCCGTCAAGGGCGGCGGCGGGGCTATCACCCTGCGTATCGCCCCGGCCATCGGCCTCTACATCCTCAACGAGAAACGCGCCTATCTGGAGCGCGTTCGCCACGGCCACGGCCTGGTGGTGACCATCGTCATCAGCGACGCCATTCCCCTCGCCGAGCACGAGATCGAGCGGACCGAGACCCGAGAATTCGAGGCCGACGCCGCGGTGCTGCGTCCCAACGCCTTCCAGGTCGACCCCGAGATCGTGGACGACGTGGTCGACGACGAGGACGAGGACTTCGAGGACGAGGAAGAAGAAGAAGAAGCGGAAGACACCGACGACGATCAGCCGATCGCCCGCGCCGCCGCCGCCCCCCGCCGTCCGGCGGAGGACGAAGGCGAGTCCGGCGGCGACCGGCCGCGCCGGCGTCGTCGGCGTCGCGGCCGCAGAGGCGACGAGCCGTCCTCCGATCGCCCCTCCGAGCGCAGCGCGGCCTTCGCCGCGGCCCGCGGCGAGGGCGACGAGGGCGAAGGTGAAGAAGGCGACGAAGAGGCCGAAGGCGCCGCCGGCGACGATTCCGCCGACGGCGGCTACGACGCCCAGGGCCGCAAGCGCCGCCGCCGGGGCCGCCGCGGCGGCCGGCGGATGCGCGAGGACGTCCGTCGCGACGATCCCTACGCCTGGTCGCGTCCCCGGGTGCCGGAGGGCGACCCCTACATCTGGATGGATCCCGCCTCGATCATTCCCGCCCCGCGCCCCGTCGAGGCCGAGGCCCCTCGCGGCGAGGCGCCGCGTCACGCTCCGGCTCCGCGCATCGCCGAACCGGTGAGCGAGGTCGTGGCCCCCGAACCGGCCGTGACGACGTCCGCCGCCTCGTCCACCCCGGACGACATCTGGGTCGAGCTCCCAGCCAAGGAAGAGCCCGCGGCCAAGGCGCCCCGCGCCCGCCGCAGCCGCGCCAAGGCCAAGCCGGCCGAGGTTGAGGCCGAGGCCGCCGCGCCCGAGGCTGTCGCCCCCGAGGCTGTCGAAGCCCCGCAGGCGAGCCCTGAGCCCATCGCTCCCGAACCCGAGGCCCCCGAGCCCAAGGCTCCCGAGCCGGTGGCGCCCGAGCCTGTCGTACCCGAGCCCGTCGTACCCGAGCCGATCGCCCCGGTGATCGAACCGGAGCCGGCGCCCACCGTCCGTGAATCGGAGCCCGCCCTGGCCGCCATCGTCGATGGAGCCGAGATTTCGGCGCCGCCGGCCAAGCCCAAGCGAGGCTGGTGGCGCAGAGGCGGTTGAGGCGCGCGCCGTCCCATGGCACACCTTCAATCGCGCGGGGGCGCATCGGCTACTCGGAGCTCGCGTTTAATGACCTCCCCGACCGCGATTGACCGCCGCAGCATGACGCCCGGGCCTGCAAAATGGCTCGGCGTCATGGTGGGGATTCTCGCCCTGACGGCGGGAAGCCTCGCGCCGATCAGCGCCGCCTACGCCCAGGACGCCCCGGTCAGCCTGATCCGGGACACCGAGATCGAGGCCATCCTGCACGAGGACGCCGACCCGGTGTTCCGCGCCGCCGGCCTCGATCCCAAGGCGGTGACCATCCACCTCGTCGGCGACAAGGACATGAACGCCTTCGTCGCCGGCGGCCAGCACCTGTTCCTCAACACCGGCCTGATCGTCCGCACCAAGACCCCGAACGAACTGATCGGGGTCATCGCCCACGAGACCGGCCACATGGCCGGCGGCCACATCATTCGCCAGGCCGACGGCGAGAAGCAGGCCCTGGCCACCTACCTTCTGACCATGGGTCTGGGCCTGATCGCCGCGGCGGCGGGCTCGCCGGAAGCGGCGGCGGGGCTGATGTATTCCTCGGGCTATTTCGCCGCCCTCACCGCCGCCGGCTTCACCCGCACCCAGGAAGCCTCCGCCGACCAGGCGGCGGTGACCTATCTAGAAAAGGCGGGGATCTCCTCCCGCGGCCTCGTCGATTTCTTCGACAACTTCCGCTACGAGGAGGTCTTCTCCGAGGCCAAGCGGTACAAGTTCTTCATCGACCACCCGCTCACCTCCGAGCGGATCGAGGGGCTGCGGGTGCGCGCCAGCCAGCAGGCGCACTTCGACATGGTCGACAGCCCCGCGGCCATCGCCAGGCATAAGATCATGGTCGCCAAGCTGATGGCGTTCATGAACATGCCCCAGCAGACCTACAACGACTTCCCAGAGAGCGACACCAGCTACCCGGCCCGCTATGCCCGCGCCATCGCCTACTATCGCGATCTGCAGACGGAAAAGGCGTTGAGGCTCACCGACGCCCTGCTCGCCGAGCAGCCCGACAACCCCTACCTTTGGGAGCTGAAGGGCCAGACCCTGTTCGAGGTCGGCCGGCCGGCCGACGCCGAGCCCGCCCACCGCCGCTCGGTGGAGCTCAATCCCGACGCCCCCCTGCTGCGCATGAACCTCGGCCAGGCGCTGCTGGCGGAGGACAATCCGCAAAAACTCGACGAGGCGGTCTTGCAGATCCACCGGTCGCTGAGCATCGAGCCGGACAATCCCTACGGCTGGCTGCTGCTCTCCCAGGCCTACGACCGCAAGGGCCAAGCGGGCATGGCCCGGCTCGCGGCGGCGGAGCAGAACTTCGCCCTCGGCCAGGCCAGCGAGGCCAAGATCTTCGCCATGCGCGCCCGCTCCCTGCTGGCCAAGAACTCCCCGGAATGGCGCCGGGCGACGGACATCGTCCTGGTGTCCAACCCCAACCCCAACGACCTGAGGGCCCTGGCCGGCGAAGGCAGCGTCGACCAACCCGTCAAGCGCAAGTGAGGGGGGGGCTTCGCTCCCCCGCTCCTCCCCCATTTATGGGCGAGGTGGCCCCGAGCAACGCGAGGGGTCGGAGGGGGCAAGTGGAGGTTCGCACGCTTGCCCCCTCCGCCGCTTCGCTGCGCTCGCGCTAGCCCATAAATCTCGCCCCCGCCCCCCTCGGAGCCCCGCATGTCCCTATCCAAAGCCGCCTTCGTCGCCCTCGCTGGCGCGCTGGCCCTCAGCGCCTGCAATCGGCCGGACACGAGCTTCGACAACAAGGTCCACGCCTATCTCGTCGCCCACCCCGAGGTGATCCAGGAGGCGATGACGGCGCTGCAGAAAAAGCAGGACGTCCAGGCCGCGCTGCAGACCAAGCTGGCCATCGCCCAGAACCGCCAGGCGATCGAGCGCGATCCTCGCGACTTCGTGGCCAATCCGAACGGCAAGATCACCGTCACCGAGTTCTACGACTACCGCTGCCCGCACTGCGCCAACATCGCCCCGGCGGTGCTGTCGATCATCCACGACAATCCCGACGTGCGGGTGGTGTTCAAGGAGTTCCCGATCTTTGGCGGCGCCTCGATCAAGGCGGCGGTGGCGGCGATCGCGGTCAAGCGGGCCGGCGGCGACTATCTCGGCCTCTACCACGACTTCATGACCACCAAGGCCCTGGACGACGCCGCCATCGACCAGATCGCCAAGGCCCACGGCGTCGATCCGGCCAGCCTGCAGCCGTCATCCCTGTCCCCGGACGTGTCGCAACAGCTGCAGACGGTGCGCAAGCTCGCCACCGACCTCGGCGTCGACGGCACCCCCGCCTTCGTCATCGGCGACACGGTGGTCTCCGGTGAGGACCTCGCCGGCATCAAGGCCGCCATCGCCGCCGCCCGGGGCGGCAAGGGCTGACGCCGCGAACTGATCGCCGTTCACTTAGGTCTTGACGTTTCTACCGCACCGCACCATATCGCGGCCAAATGCTGCGACGCACAACCTCGCGCGCCGTTGCTCTGGAGCCGATGTGATGTTCAAGCCCTTGATTCGTATAATTTCCGCCCCGTTCACCCCGGGCCTCGACATGATCGCCCGCATGCCGGCTTCTGCAGCGCGGCAAATCCTGTTCCCGCTCTAGGGCGCCTGCGGCGTCGACGGGCTCAAGCGTCGGTTTGGGCGCGATCGTTGTCATACCTGGGTGCGTGGTTCGAGACGCTCCCTGCGGTCGCTCCTCACCATGACTGAGTATTGGCTTGCATCACCATGAGTCATGGTGAGCAGCGCGCCCTTCGGGCGCGTCTCGAGCCACCCACGGTGTTGCAGCCATCCCTCGCGGCTGACCCCGCCTTTCGCGGTCAAAATGCGGCGGCGCGGCAACCTATGCCCTGGCGGCCCGTTGCCCCTGTGTCGGACGGCTGAGCCTTTGTCCCCCCACAAGCCTCGCCGTCCCACGGCCCACTGGCCGACGAAAGCCGGTGGGCCACCCGCCTCGGTGAAGCCGTGCGACAAACGCGGCTGAACGTGCTAAATTCCCAGGTCCAATCTGTTGGCCCCCGCCATTGGATTTCTGCCGGGTACGGCTTTCGCTTCGCGAGCCTCCGGTCCCTCAGGAAGGGCCTTCCATGGCCGTCCGAATAACGGCGCCGCTTTCGATCGCCGAAAGCCTGACCCTGGCGATGGTCGACTCGTCGGACGCCCCCCTGCTCCTCCTCGACGGCGACCTGAAAGTCGTCGGCGCCAGCCAGTCCTTCGGTCGCGCCTTCTCCATCGACGCCGCGGCCGCCGCTGGGCTCAGCGTGTTCGACGTCGGCGACGGGGAGTGGAATCTGCCCAAGCTGCGGTCGCTGCTCACCGCCACCGCCTCCGGCCAGGCCGCCATTGAGGCCTATGAAATCGATCTCACCCCGGCGGCCCGCACGCCCCGCCGGCTGGTGATCAAGGCCCAGAAGCTCGAATACGGCGACGGCGACGTCACCCGCCTGCTGATGACCGTCTCGGACGTCACCGACGCCCGCCTCGCCGCCCAGGTCCGCGACGGCCTGATCCGCGACAAGGCCCTCCTGGTGCAGGAGGTGCAGCACCGGGTCGCCAACAGCCTGCAGATCATCGCCAGCGTCCTCTTGCAAAGCGCCCGCAACGTCCAGTCCGAGGAGACGCGCACCCATCTGAGCGACGCGCACAATCGGGTGATGTCGATCGCCACGGTGCAGAGGCAGCTGTCCGAGTCGCACACCGGCAGCGTGGAGTTGCGCCCCTACTTCACCCAGCTCTGCCAGAGCCTGGGCGCCTCGATGATCCGCGACCACGACAAGATGACCATCACGGTGACCGCCGACCAGAGCAGCGTCGACGCCGACGTCTCGGTCAGCCTGGGCCTGATCGTCACCGAGTTGGTGATCAACGCCCTTAAGCACGCCTTCCCCGGCAAGGCGGAGGGCAAGATCGTGGTCGACTACCGCGCCCATGGCCCCAACTGGACCCTCAGCGTCGGCGACGACGGCGTCGGCATGTCGACCACCCAGGACAAGCCGTCGGCCGGTCTCGGCACCAGCATCGTCGAAGCCCTGGCCCGCCAGCTCCACGCCCAGGTGCGCGTGTCCGACCGCAAGCCGGGCACGACGGTGTCGATCACCCACACCCAGATCGCGGTCGTCGAAGCTGAAGAAAAGGCGGTCTAGGCCCGGCCAGGGCCGGAGCGGCCCGCGGGCCGCCGCCATTGATCATCCGATCCAGGGCGTTGGCCAACGCGTCCGGCCAATAGGGCTTGGCCAGGAACAGGGCCCGGCGCGGCAGGTCGGCCGGGGGCGTGTCCCCGTAGCCCGAGACGACGATGATCTTCACCGGCGGCCAGCGTCGCCGGACATGGTGGGCCAGCCGCGCGCCATCCATGGAGCCGGGCATGGCGATGTCTGTCATCAGCACATCGATTTCCGGATGGGTCTCCAATATCCTGATCGCCTCGTCGGCGTCGCCGGCGGCCAGCGCCGTCAGCCCCATGGTCGCAAGGCGTTCCGCCAACTCCATCCGCACGATGGCCTCGTTTTCGACGATCAACACCGTCGTGGGTTGGGTGGGGGCGGACCAGGACACGGCGAGTCAACGCAGCCGATGGCGATTGGGTCCCGACAAAATGTGAGATCATTTCGCGTTCGGGGGGGGCGCATGCCCCCAGGACGCCCCAACCACCGCTTCCCTAGATCAGCCCGGCCAGCGGCGACGACGGATCCGCGTAGAGTTTCCGGGGCATGCGTCCCGCCAGGTACGCCTCCCGCCCGGCGATCACCGCGTGCTTCATCGCCCGGGCCATGCGGATCGGGTCCTTGGCCTCGGCGATGGCGGTGTTCATCAGCACCGCGTCGCAGCCGAGCTCCATGGCCACGGTGGCGTCCGACGCCGTCCCCACCCCGGCGTCCACCAGCACGGGCACCTTGGCCTGCTCGACGATTAGCCGGATGTTCACCGGGTTCTGGATGCCCAGGCCGGAGCCGATCAGCCCGCCCAGGGGCATGATCGCCACGGCGCCGGCGTCCTCCAGCTTGCGGGCGTAGACCGGATCGTCCGAGCAGTAGACCATCACCTCGAACCCTTCGGACACCAGCAGCTTCAGAGCCCTGAGGGTCTCTTCCATCTCGGGGTACAGGGTCTTGGTGTCGGCCAGCACCTCCAGCTTCACCAGGTTCCAGCCCCCGGCCTCCCGGGCCAGGCGCAGGGTGCGCACGGCGTCCTCGCCGGTGAAACAGCCGGCGGTGTTGGGCAGGAAGGTGAAGCGGTCGGGCTTCACATGGTCCACCAGCATCGGCTGGCTGGGATCGGAGAGGTTCACCCGCCGCAGGGCCACGGTGACGATCTCCGCCCCCGCCGCCTCGGCCGCGGCGGCGTTGGTGGCGTAGTCCTTGTACTTTCCGGTGCCGACGATCAGGCGGGACCGGAAGGTGCGGCCGGCGACGGTCCAGGTGTCTTCGGGGGCGACGGTGGATCCGTCCATGGATCAGTTCCTCGAGCAAAGCCGGGTCAGGTTGGCCTAGCGGATAAACACATTTTAGCTCCGTCACCCCCGGGCTTGTCCCGGGGGCGAGGGATCACGAACCGGGCATGGCGAGCACCGGTGTGACGAATTTCACTGTCCGTGTTCCCTTGCCCCCGGGACAAGCCCGGGGGTGACGGAAATCAGATGATTTTCCAGCCATGCCCGACACCACTTCCCCTCATCCCCCGCCGATGAAGTGCACGATCTCGATGCGGTCGCCGTCGCTGAGCGCGGTGGCGGCGTAGAGGCTGCGCGGCACGATCTCCAGGTTGCGCTCCACGGCCACCTTGCGGGCGTCCAGGCCCAGGGCCGCCACCAGGGCGGCGACATCGCCGGCCCCGGGGACCACCCGTTCTTCGCCGTTGATCTGCAGCCGCATCCTGGCCTCGAAACCTCTCTGTTGGGGCGCAAGCTTGTGAGCCCCGCCGCGCAACGATACAAGACGGCGGAATCGACGGTGGATATACGACCGCGGAGCGGCATGCCCAAACCGATCTATGTGCTCAACGGCCCCAATCTCAACCTCCTGGGGTCGCGAGAGCCGCACATCTACGGGACGACGACCCTGGACGACGTTCGCGGCCTTTGCGAGGCGCGGGCGGCGGCGCTCGGCCACGCCATCGTGTTCCGCCAGACCAACCACGAGGGCGAACTGATCGACTGGGTGCAGGAGGCGCGCACAGAGGCCAGCGCCGTCATCCTCAATCCCGCCGGCTACGGCCACACCTCCATCGCCCTTCTCGACGCCCTGCAAACCCTGGCCATTCCGATCATCGAATGCCACCTCTCCAACCCGGCCGCCCGCGAGCCTTTTCGCCACAAGACCTACGTCGCCCTTGTGGCGAAGGGCCTCGTGTCCGGCTTCGGCGCGAACAGCTATGTGCTGGCCGTCGAAGCCGCCGCCGGCCTCGTCGCCGCCGCCTCGGCGTAACCCAAAGCAAGGTAAAGTCTTTTCATGGCTGAACAGCCCAAAAGCCCCGTGTCGCCCGACGCGCCCGGCGCCATCGATCCCAAGCTGGTGCGCAAGCTGGCGGACATCCTCACCACCACCGGCCTGACCGAGATCGAGGTCGAGCAGGGGGGCCTGCGCATCCGCGTCGCCCGCGAGATCACCGTGGCCGCGGCGCCGGTGACCTACGCCGGCGCCCCCGCGCCGCACTATGCGCCGGCGCCCGCCGCCGCTCCCGTCGCCGCCCCCGTCGCCGCCCCCGCGCCCGCCGCCCCGGACCGGGCCAATGCGGTCAAATCGCCCATGGTCGGCACCGTCTATCTGAAGTCGTCCCCGGACGCCGCGCCCTTCGTCAAGGTCGGCGACAAGGTCGCCGCCGGCCAGACCCTGCTGATCGTCGAAGCCATGAAGACCATGAACCCGATCCCAGCCCCCAAGGCGGGCACGATCATCGAGATCATCGTCGAGGACGCCCAGCCCGTGGAATTCGGCGAGCCCCTCGTGGTCATCGAGTAGGACCATGTTTGACAAGATCCTCATCGCCAACCGCGGCGAAATCGCCCTGCGGATTCACCGCGCCTGCAAGGAGATGGGCATCTCCACCGTGGCGGTGCACTCCGAGGCCGACGCCAGCGCCATGCACGTGCGGCTGGCCGACGAGAGCGTCTGCATTGGCCCCGCCTCCGCGGCCAAGAGCTACCTGAACATCCCCTCGATCATCGCCGCCTGCGAGATCACCGGCGCCCAGGCCGTGCACCCCGGCTACGGCTTCCTGTCGGAAAACGCCCGCTTCGCCGAGATCGTCATCGCCCATGGCTTCACCTTCATCGGTCCGAAGCCCGAGCACATCCGGATGATGGGCGACAAGATCACCGCCAAGCAGGCGGTGATGGACGCCGGCATCCCCGTGGTCCCCGGCTCCGACGGGGGCGTGGCGACCGACGAGGAAGCCTTCGCCGCCGCCGAGAAGATCGGCTTTCCGGTCCTGATCAAGGCCGCCGCCGGCGGTGGCGGGCGCGGCATGAAGGTCGCCGCCGATCGCGAGAGCCTGGCCGAGGCGGTCTCCACCGCGCGTTCCGAGGCCCTGGCGGCCTTCGGCGACGGCACCGTCTATATGGAGCGCTACCTCCAGAAGCCCCGCCATATCGAACTGCAGATCATCGCCGACAGCTTTGGCAATGTGGTGCACCTGGGCGAGCGCGACTGCTCCCTGCAGCGCCGCCACCAGAAGGTGCTGGAAGAAGCCCCCTCCCCGGCCATCGACGCCGCCGAGCGCGCCAAGATCGGCAAGGTCGTGGTCGATGCGATCAAGGCCATCGGCTACCTGGGCGTCGGCACCATCGAGTTCCTGTANNAAATCAAGGGCCACGCCATCGAATGCCGGATCAATGCGGAAAACCCCCGCACCTTCACCCCCTCTCCCGGCCTGATCACCGACTTCCACGCCCCCGGCGGCCTCGGCGTGCGGCTGGATTCGGCCATGTACGCCGGCTATTCGATCCCCCCCTACTACGACAGCCTCGCCGGCAAGCTCATCGTCCACGGCCGCGACCGCACCGAATGCGTCGCCCGGCTGAAACGCTGCCTCGGCGAGATGGTGGTGGGCGGCATCGAGACCACCATCCCGTTGTTCCAAGACCTGCTGCAGCAACCGGACATCCTGGCGGGAAACTACGACATCCACTGGCTGGAACGCTGGATGAAGGCGCGGGTGGATTAATGTTTGAGGCCTTCTCCCCTTGGGCGAGAAGGTGGCCCGACGGGCCGGATGAGGGGTCGCACCGGCCGCGACGCTGCGTTGTCGACACCCTCAGCGGATAGGCCGGCGCGACCCCTCATCCGCCCGGCTTCGCCGGGATGGTCTTCTCCCGCAAGGGGGAGAAGGCCTACTGGAATTTCGAGCAACTCACGGACCCCAGTGGCAAAACGCGGCTCCAAAACCCCGGACTTCACCGTCCAGGACCTGATCGCCTGCTACCAGCGGGGCGTCTTCCCCATGGCCGACGCGCGGGAGGACCAGCGCATCTTCCTGGTCGACCCGGACAAGCGCGGGGTGATCCCCCTGAACCGTTTCCATGTCCCCAAGCGCCTCGCACGCACCGTCCGCGCCGAACCCTACGCCGTGCGCGTCGACACCGCCTTCGAGGCGGTCATCGAGGCCTGCGCCCGCGCCCGACCCGGCCGGCTGGAGACCTGGATCAACGGCCCGATCCAGCGGCTCTACGGCGAGCTCTACCGCCTGGGCCTCGCCCACAGCGTCGAGTGCTGGTCGGGGGAGGATCTGGTCGGCGGCCTCTATGGGGTCAGCCTGGGCGGGGTGTTCTTCGGCGAGAGCATGTTCTCCACCGCCCGGGACGCCAGCAAGGTGGCCCTGGTGCACCTGGTGGCGCGGATGATCGTCGGCCGCTACGGCCTCCTGGACGCCCAGTTCATCACCGAGCACCTCAGCCAGTTCGGGGCGGTGGAGATCAGCCGGGCGGAGTACCAGGCCCAGCTCGGCCTGGCCCTGTCGCGCCAGTCCGACTTCTATCGCCTTCCCGCCTATGCGGACGGCGGGGCGGCCTTGCAGGCGATCAGCCAGGCGTCATAAACCGGGTGCTGGAAGAGGTTCAGCCCCGGCGCATTGGCGAACATCCAGCCCTTGAACACCTGCCGCGCGATCGGCATCGGCTTGCCGTCCGGGCCGTTGGGCTGGGAGTCGATCTCCACATGGGCGGCGGCGTCGGAGTCGTCCTCGTCCGGCGCCGTGGTCTCGCAGGCGTGGACGGTGAAGATCAGCGTCTTGTAGCGGATCGGCTTTCCCACCGGCGCCTCGAAGCGCACGGTCTCGGCGGTCACCTTGTCCAGGGCCTGGATGATGGCCACCGGGTAGCGCGGCCGCTTCATCGGATCGACCGGCTTTTCCGGCCCAGGCTTGGATGGGGCGGCGGATTCGGGCGCCGGAGTGGCGTCAGCGGCCTCGGTGGGGGGGGCGGGGCGCAGCTTCGTCCCCGCCAGGGCGTCCGGGGACGGCGGCGGCTCCTCGGTGGAGCGCTCGGCGGGCGGTCCCTTGCCGGACAGGGCTTCGCCGATGGGATCGCCGGGCTGGGCGCTCACCAGGCCTGCGCCGCCCAAGGCGAGCACCACCGCCGCGGCGGCGATCAGCCGGCCGTTCCGGGGAGTCGGGCTCAAGGCGCGGCCGGCGCGGGCGTCGCCGCCGGAGTGGGGGCTGGCGCGCCGGAGGCCGCGGGGCTCGCCGGGGTCGCGGGCCGGATCACCTGGCCGATCAGGCCGAACAGGTCCACCGCCCCTTGCGTGTTCTCGATCTCGCCGCCGGGCTTGAGGTTGTCCGGCGCGCCGCCGGGCTCGATGGCGATGTGCGAGCCGCCCAGGAGGCCGTCGCTGGTGATCTTGGCCGTGGAGTCCGAGGGCAGCTTGACCGCCGGATCGACGCTCAGGTCGACCACGGCGAAAAAGGTCTTCGGATCGAGGGTGATGGACGTCACCGTGCCCACCTTCACCCCGGCGACGCGCACGTCCGCGCCGCTGGCCAGGGCGCCGACCTGGCCGAACCGGGCGTGCAGCTCATAGCCGCCGCCGCGGGTGCTGATCGCGCCGGCGGTCAGCGCATAGGCGAAGAAGCCCACCGCCGCCACCAGCACCAGCGCCCCCATCCCGGTCTCGGCCCACTGCCCGCGCGCCATGGCCCCTACTCCGGGGTCCAGGCCTGGTAGTCGCCCGTCGCATGGGGGCGGACCCCCTGGTTGGCGATGGAGCCCGGGGGCGTCCAGGCGTGGATGGTGCCGGTCATGTTCGGCAGGTGATCCTTCTCCCAGGCCCGCCGCGGCAACGGATCCACCGTCGGCGGCTGGTCGAAGGTGAAGCGCAGCCAGCCGTGCCATTCCGCAGGCACCTTGGAGGCCTCGGCATAGCCCCGGTAGATCACGTAGCGCCGCTTGCGGCTGTCGTAGCTGTCCTTGTTGTCCCGCGCCTCGAAGTAGCGGTTGCCGTAGTCGTCCTGACCCACGAGCACGGCCCGCCGCGCGATCGTGGCGCGCACGCCGAGCGACGCGCCGTTCCACCAGCTGAAAATCGCCTTCAACACCTTGAGAAACAAAGCCTCCGCTCAAGCCGACGACCGCGCCGGACGCCAGCGGGACTATAGGCGGCGCCGCCCTCGACGTCCAGCGGCGGCCGAGCGGCGCGGATCGCCGGTCCTCCACAAGATGTTGTGGATACAACGCCACAGCCCCGCAACATCTATTGCACGGCCCGGCATGGGCCCCTAGGCTTTGCGCTCGCGTCGGAGGCGAAGCATGCGTTTCGAGCCCAGGTTCTCAAAGTGCTCGATATCGGGCGGGACCATGGAGATTCGCCTGGTCGAACGACCCGGCGTGATGGCCGACCCCCTGTGCCCGGCCTCCTGGACCGCCGCGCGGGCGGAGGCCTGGCTGGACTGGTGCGACGACCTGCCCATCGCCCTGGAGCCGGACACTGACCTCGAAGGCCTCGACGACGCGGCCCTGATGGCCCTGGACGGCGGCCCGGCTCTTTACGCCGGCGCCCTGGCGGCCCGCGGCCTGTCCGCCGGCCTCTTCGACGCCGAGGCCGCGAGAGGCTTTCGAGACGAACTCCTCGCCACTCTCCTCCTGGGGATCGCCGCCCCCGGTCGCCGCGCCGGGCGGGCGGTCGAGCGGACGGGCGAGGCCGTCGCCGTCGACCTGGCGGCCATCGAGCTCGACGGCGCCCTCGCCGCCCACCGCGCCCTCAGCCGCGGCGCGGTCATGGCCGCCTTGGCCGCCGAGGCCGCCAACACCAAGCTCAATGCGGTCATGGACGCTGTCGCCCGCTGTGAGGGCGACGCCGACGCCTGCGCCGACGTGGCCCGAAACCTCGCCCTGGCCCGGGCCGCC
>PLSW01000266.1 GCA_003165275.1 Caulobacteraceae bacterium | reverse complement strand
ATCAGCAAGGCCTGGTGATCAAGCGGGGGCTCCGCGGTTCGCCGCGGGGCTCCCACCCTATTCGGAGATCCTGAGATGAAATCCTTCCGCCTGGCCGACCTGTCGTTGGTCGTCAAAATGGCCGTCGCCCCGGCCCTCGCCGTGCTCATGCTGGCCCTGGTGGCGGGCGGAGCCTTCTGGAACCAACAACAGCAGACCCAGGCCCTGGACCGCATCGTGCGGCAGGACATGGCGGTCAGCCTGAACATGGCCCGCATCTCCAAGCGCATCACCGCGGTCCACGGGGATCTCTACCTGACCCTCACCAACCATGCGGCGGCGCCGACGGTGGACTCCACCGCCAAGCTGCAGGCGCTCGAGGCCGAGGTCGACTCGATCAAGGCCCAGTTGGTGGCGCTGAAGGCCGAGGTCCCCGCCACGGAGCGTCCGCGCTATGACAAGGTGATCAAGGACCTCACCGACTACCGCGGCGGCATCGACGTGGTGGGCTCCATGCTCGGGGTCGACTTCGCCACCGCCGCCGCCTTCATCCAGCCCTTCGAGGTGCAGTACACCAGCATGACCGGCTCCCTGGACGCCGCCACCGCCAAGGTGCTGGCGGACGCCCAGGCCCACGCCAAGACCAGCGCCGAGTCGGCGGCCCTCACCGGCCAGATCTCCCTGGCCTTTTCCGTCTTCACCCTGCTGGTGGTGACCGGCATCTCCGTCGGCGCCATCCTGGGGGTCAAGCGCGCCATCCAGGGCATCGCCACCGCCACCGAAAAGCTGGCGGCCGGCGACAACGACCAGGACCTGGAAGGCATTGCCCGCGGCGACGAACTGGGGGCCATCGTCAGCTCCCTCAGCGTGTTCCGCGACAACCAGCGGCGCATGGCCTCCATGCGCGAGGAGCAGGAACAGATGCGGACCCGCGAAGCGGCCACCCGCGCCCAGGCCGAAGAAGAACGCGCCCGCACCCAGGCGGCCCAGGCCCAGGTGGTCAGCGTTCTCGCCGACGGCCTATCCCGCCTGTCCCAGGGCGACCTCACCCACGCCATCGACCAGGTCTTCCCGCAGGAATACGAGGCTCTCCGCGCCGACTTCAACGCCGCCGTGGAAAAGCTGCGCGCCGCCATGCAGGTCATCGTCGCCACCACAGGTCAGATCGGCTCCAGCGCCGACGAGATCGCCGGGGCCTCCGACGACTTGGCCCGGCGGACCGAGCAGCAGGCCGCCAACCTGGAGGAGACCGCCGCCGCCCTCGACGAGATCACCGCGACGGTCAAACAGTCCTCCGAGGGCGCAAACCACGCCCGCACGGTGGTGACGACGGCCAAGGCCGGCGCCGCCGCCGGCAGCGATGTCGTCCGGCAAGCGATCGCGGCCATGGGCGCGATCGAGACCTCCTCCTCCCAGATCACCCAGATCATCGGGGTGATCGACGAGATCGCCTTCCAGACCAACCTCCTGGCGCTCAACGCCGGGGTGGAGGCGGCTCGTGCCGGCGAGACCGGCCGCGGCTTCGCCGTGGTGGCGTCCGAAGTGCGGGCCCTGGCCCAACGCTCGGCCGAGGCCGCCAAGGAGATCAAGGCGCTGATCTCGGCCTCGTCCGGGCACGTCGGCTCCGGCGTGCAACTGGTCGGTGAGACCGGCCGGGCCCTGGCCGCCCTGGCTGAACAGGTCGGCGAGATCGACGGCCTGGTGGGCATGATCGCCGCCTCGGCCAAGGAGCAGGCCACGACCCTAAACAACGTCAACTCCGCCGTGAACAGCATGGATCAGATGATGCAGCAGAACGCGGCCATGGTTGAGCAGTCGACGGCCGCGGCCCACGGCCTGAAGAGCGAGGCCGGCGAGCTTCGCCGGCTGATGGCCGACTTCCGCACCGGCGCTGACACAGCCGCCACCGCTCGCGCGCCCGCCCGTCCGCGCATCGCCGCGGCCGGCGCCAACGCCCGGCCCGCGCCCTCCCCGGCGCGAAAGATGGCCGACCGGCTGCGCACGACCTTCAGCGGCGGCGTGGCCACGGCCGCGGCGCCCAGCGACGACTGGCAGGAGTTCTGATCAGGCTCCGAGCCGCTCGAACTCCAGGAACACCGGCGCGCAATCGCCGAGGGCCTTGGATTCATAGCGGGTGGTCACATGATCGGCCGGCGGATTGCGCCAATCAGCCGGCCTTTCCGCGGTCCACGCGAAGGCGCTGGAGCCGGTGAGCCGCTCCAGGGTCCAGGCGGCGTAGTCCTTCCAGTCGGTGATGAAGCGTAAACGTCCGCCGGGGTGCAGAACTCGGGCGAGCTCGGCGACCGTGTCCCCGTTGATCAGCCGTCGCTTGTGATGCCGGGCTTTTGGCCAGGGGTCGGGGAAGAGGATGAAGGCCCGCGCGAGGCTGGCGTCCGGCAGGGCCGTCAGCAGGTCGCGGGCGTCCCCCGTGTGCAGGCGCACATTGTCGATCCGCCCCTCGTCCAGGTGCCGCAGGGCGCTGGCCACCCCGTTCAGGAACGGCTCCGCCCCCAGGATCAGCACCTCGGGCCGGCGCGCCGCCTGGGCGGCCATGTGCTCCCCGCCCCCGAAACCGATCTCCAGCCAGACTTCCTCGGCGTCCGCCTTGAGCGCGCGGGGATCCACCGGGCCCACGGGGATCGCCAGCCGCGGCAGCAGCGTGTCCACAAGCCCCGCCTGCCGCGGCTTGATCGGGCGCGACTTGATCCGCCCGTAGGAGCGGATGGGACCGCGGGGTCGCTGGGGCATGGGGGCTAGTTCCGCAACTCAGACATATTGGCGGCTTGGCCCAGCACCGCCAGCCACGCCCTGAGAGCCCTCCCCCTCAATGGGGGAGGGCTTTGCGGTGGCGGCGCCGGTGGATCATCGTCCTAAAACTGCGCCCGCAGTTCCTCCGCCAGGTCGGTGGCCTCCCAGGAGAAGCCGCCGTCCGCCTCCGGGGTGCGGCCGAAGTGGCCGTAGGCGGTGGTGCGGGCGTAGATAGGGCGATTGAGCTTCAGGTGCTGGCGGATTCCGCGGGGGGTGGCCCCGCCGATCATCTCCGGCAGGATCGCCTCCAGCTTGGCCGGATCGACCCGGCCGGTGTCGTTGAGGTCGACGTAGAAGCTGAGTGGCTTGGAGACCCCGATGGCGTAGCCGATCTGGATGGTGCAGCGGTCCGCCAGGCCCGCGGCGACCACGTTCTTGGCCAGGTAGCGGCAGGCGTAGGCGGCGGAACGGTCGACCTTGGTCGGGTCNNTCTTGCGCCCGGTGAGGCCGCAGTCCCCATCCGGGCCGCCGATGACGAATATCCCCGTCGGATTGACGTGCCACTCGGTGGCCTCGGTGATGAAGCCCTCGGGCAGCACCTTTTCGATATAGGGCCGCACCAGGTCATGGATGTCGGCGGGGCTCAGGCCGGCCCGGTGCTGGGTCGACAGCACGATGGAGGCGGCGCCCACGGGCTTGCCGTTCACATAATGCAGGGTCACCTGGCTCTTGGCGTCGGGCTCCAGCTCCGGCCGCTCGCCGGAATGGCGGGCGGCGGCGAGATCCTTCAGGATGTTATGGGAGTATTGCAGGGTCGCCGGCATCAACTCCGGCGTCTCGTTGGTGGCGTAGCCGAACATGATGCCCTGGTCGCCGGCGCCCTCGTCCTTGTTGGAGGTGGCGTCCACGCCGACGGCGATGTCGGCGGACTGGGCGTGCAGGTAGCATTCGTAGTGGGCGTTCTTCCAGTGGAAGCCCTCCTGCTCGTAGCCGATAGCCTTGACCGCGGCCCGGACCTTCTCCTCCAGCCCCGCGATCACTCCGTCGGGCCCGCGGACCTCGCCGGCCAGGATGATCCGGTTGGTGGTGACCATGGTCTCGCAGGCGACCCGCGCCTCGGGATCGGCGGTGAGGAAGGCGTCGACCACCTCGTCGGAAATGCGGTCGGCGACCTTGTCCGGATGGCCTTCGGACACGGATTCGCTGGTGAAGAGGTAGGAGGGTCGGATCACCGTGCGGACTCCAAGCTAAGCTGCGGGCGCGGGGACGCGCCGCCGTCCTACGCCTTTCAGCACACTGCGGAGCTCATATAAAGAAAAGTTTATATCCTTTTTCGCGCGACATGGACTCTGGCGCGGAATCGCTCAGGCAGGGCGGCCCCATTCGCCGAGGTCGAGGGCGCCCAGCCGAAAAGATTTGATGTGATCCGCCATCGCTTCCATGACGGAATTAATGTCGGTGCTCGACGAAACCGCTACGTCTCGTCCGAGGTCGGCTCGTCGGTCATGGCCCGCACCAGTTCGACGATCCGCCGGCGCACCCGCCGCTCGGGGATCTTCGGGAACAGGTTGGCGAGGTCGACGCCGTCCTGCGTCAGCAGGAAGCCGTGGGCGAAGGCGGAAGAGCCCTTGCCCTCCTCGCCGTTCTCGCTCATCGGATCGCCCAGGCCGTCGAAGAACCAGGCGATGGACACCTTCAACGTGCGGGCGATCTCGAAGAGTTTCGAGGCGCTGATCCGGTTCGAACCGCGCTCGTACTTCTGCACCTGCTGAAAGGTCAGCCCCAGGGCTTCGGCCAGTTTTTCCTGACTGATTTTGAGTTCCTTGCGCCGCAACCGCACCTGCAGACCGACATGGACGTCGATGGGATTGGGGGACCGGACCGCTTCCGCCTCGATAGTCATTCTTAACTGGGCCTCAACCTGCCGTAATAGGAGGACCTTTGCTGTCGGCTATGGCGCGCGGGATGTCACTAGCTGGTGACCCACTATGGGTATTTCCACGCCCTCAACCCCGGGCGCCGCGACCTTTCGCCGCAGCCGCTATGGATGCGCCCATCAGCAGCCAGAACATCAGGTCGCCCACGCGATAGAACAGGGTGGACGCCAGCGCCGGCGGCAGGGCCGCGTCGATCACCCCGGCCACCCCCTGGCCGAGCATCGCGCCGGGCCGCACCCGCCCGTAGGCGTCGATCACCGCCGACACCCCGGTGGGGGTGGCGCGCACCAGGGGCAGGCCCTCCTCGATGGCGCGGTAGCTGGCTAGGTTGAGGTGCTGCACCGGGCCGTAGGTCCTGCCGAACCAGGCGTCGTTGGAGACGTTGGCGATCCAGGCCGCCCGCCCGCCGCCCTTGGCCGCCCCCTCCCGGGTGAAGCCGGGGAACAGGCTCTCGTAGCAGATCAGCGGCTGCACGGCCGGAACGCCCAGGGGCCGGATCGGCCGCGGCCTGGGCCCGGCGGAAAAGCCGTCGCCGATGTGCACTAGGTCCTTGAAGCCGATCGGCCCGAGGATCCCGGCGAACGGCAGGTATTCGCCGAAGGGCACCAGACGGAACTTGTCATAGACCCCGGTCACCGCCAGGCCGCCGGGCTGCGCCTGCAGGGCCAGGAGGGTGTTGTAGTAGATCGGCGTCTCGGTGGTCCCGGCGACGCGATAGGCGCCTAACAGGAGCGTCTGCCCAGGCTTCAGGGCGCCGACGATGGCCGCCCGGGTCCAGGTTCCTTCGGTCAGGTAGTCATTGGCGGCGTCGGGCACCGCGCCTTCGGGCCAGACCACGATATCCGGCGTGCGGGCCGCCGGCTGGGCGGTCAGGGTCACGTAGCGGTGGACGATGGATTCGAACATCGCCTGGTCGTACTTGGACTCCTGGTCGACGTCGGCCTGCACCACCCGCACGATCGGCGCGTTCGCCGCCGGGGGCCGGGCGCCGGACAGGCGAAGGGCGCCCAGGCCGTAGAGGCCGGCGAGGGCGGCGGCGATGGCGAGGCCGAGGGCGATCCGCGTCCGCCGGACCTCGGTCTCGACGATCAGCGCCGGCGCCGCCCCGATCAGGACGGTGATCCAGCTGAGGCCATAGGCGCCCACCACCGAAGCGGCCTGCGAGGGTGCCGAGCCCGCCTTCCAGCTTTCCCCCGCCAGGTCCCAGGGAAGGCCGGTGAAGATATGGCCGCGCAACCATTCGAACAGGCAGAAGGCCCCAGCGAACACCACCGGCCGCCAAAGCGCCGTTGGCCTCAGCCATCGATAGAGGGCCGCCGCCCCGCCCCAGAACAGGCCCAGCCCCGCCGCGAGGAGCGCGACGGCGAAGGGCGCCATCCAGCCCTGGTTCTTGGCGTCGACCATGAAGGCCTCGGCGACCCACCAGGTGGCGACGAGGAAATAGAGGCTCCCCGCCAGCCAGCCCCGCCAGAAGGCGCTCTTCAACCGGGTCTCGGCAGGGGAGGCGTCGACCAGGGCCATCATCAGGCCATAGCCGAGCAGGCCGGGCAGGAAGCCGAAGGGCGGAAAGGCCAGGGCGGCGCCCAGGCCGGCCAGCAGGCTCAGGCCCGCGACCAGGGCCCGGCGCCCGGCGACCCGCTCCGCCAGGGTCATTTCCGCTCGCCGCCCTCTTGCAGTTGCGGCGGCACGGGCGGGCCAGCCCGCTCGACCCGGCGCACCCGCACCCGCTTGACCCGCCGCGGGTCGGCATCGGTGATCTCGAAGTCGAAGCCCGCCGGGTGGGCGATCACCTCGCCCCGCTGCGGCACCCGGCCCGCGATCGTGGAGACCAGGCCGGCGATGGTGTCGATATCCTCGTCCTCGCCGTCGGGGGAGAGGTCGGCCTGCAGCACCGCCTCGAGGTCCTCCAGGGGCGCGCGGCCATCGGCCTCGTAGAGGCCGTCGGGACGGGCGACCACCTGGGCGTGGGCGGCCTCGTCATGTTCGTCGTCGATTTCGCCGACCACCGCCTCGATCAGGTCCTCCAGGGTCACCAGGCCGTCGGTGCCGCCGAACTCGTCGATCACCAGGGCCATGTGGATGCGGGTGGCCTGCATCTTCACCATCAGGTCGGCGGCGCGCATGGAGCCGGGCACATAGAGCACCTCGCGCAGCAGGCGGCGCAGCACCGGCTCGTCGTGGGCGGGACGCAGCTTCTCGTCCACCAGCATCTTGAACACGTCCTTGACGTGGACCTGCCCCACCGGATCGTCGAGGGTCTCGCGATAGATGGGCATGCGGGTGTGCTCGGCGTCGAGAAACCGGGCGAGGACATCCTCGAAGGGGCAGCTGATCTCCACGGCGACGATGTCGGCCCGGGGGGTCATCACGTCGTCCACCCGCAGGGACTTGAAGGCCTCGGCCTGGTCGACGATGTCGGCGGCGTGGTCGTGGGGCGCGCCCTGGCCGTCTTCGGCAGGCGTGCGCCCCGCCGCCGCGTCGCCCCGCCGCCAGCGGCGGAGGAGGGCGCGCAGGCCGCGGCTCGGCCGGCGCGGGGGGTGAGGGACGTCAGACATGCCCGGCGCCACAATCGCTGAGGGCCGCGCTGAGATAGGGGTCGGCGACCCCCAGGCCCGCCAGGATCTCGCGCTCCAGCGCTTCCATGACCTCGGCCTCGGCGTCGTCCTCGTGGTCGTGGCCGAGCAGATGCAGCACCCCGTGCGCCACCAGGTGCCGAAGGTGATCGGCCAGGCTCTTGCCTTGGGTCTTGGCCTCGGCCGCGCAGACGCCAAAGGCCAGCGCCAGATCGCCCAGCGGCTGCGGGCCGGGCGGGCCGGGCTGCGGCGCGGCGGGGAAGGACAGCACGTTGGTGGCGTAGTCCTTGGCCCGGAACCGGGCGTTGAGGTCACGCACGGTCGCGTCGTCGGTGAGCAGGACGGTGACGGGGCCGATTTCTTTGCTCCTCCCCCATTCATGGGGGAGGTGTCGCGAGCGCAGCGACGCGACGGAGGGGGCAAATGGAGGATCGCACGCTTGCCCCCTCCGTCCCCTCGCGTTGCTCGGGTCCACCTCCCCCATGAATGGGGGAGGAGCGCAGACGGTCAGCGCGGCCATCGCCGCCTCCACGACCAGCCCCTCAACCCCCGGCAAGGCCTCCGCCCACGCCGGATCCTCCAGCTCAACCTCGATCAGGCCCACCCCGGCCTCACGCGCGCTCATCGGCGGCGCGTCCTTGCGCGTATTCGGCGTCGTAGGCGTTGACGATGCGCTCCACCAAGGGGTGGCGCACCACGTCGGCGGCGGCGAAGCGGGCCACGGCCACGCCCTTGACCCCCTCCAGCAGTCCCACGGCGTGCGAAAGCCCGCTGTCGCCGCGATTGACCAGGTCGACTTGGCTGGGATCGCCGGTCACCGCCATTCGCGCGCCCTCGCCCAGGCGGGTGAGCACCATCTTCATCTGCAGGCGGGACGCGTTCTGCGCCTCGTCGACGATGACGAAGGCGTGGCTGAGGGTGCGGCCGCGCATAAAGGCGATGGGCGCCACCTCGATCTCACCCTTGTCCCGCCGACGGCGCAGCTGTTCGGGGCCCAGGATGTCGGTCAGGGCCTCCCAGACCGGCGCCATATAGGGGTCGACCTTCTCGTTCATGTCCCCGGGCAGGAAGCCCAGCCGCTCGCCGGCCTCCACCGCCGGCCGGGTCACCACCAGCCGGTCGACCTCGCCGCGCAGCAGCAGGCCGGCCCCATGGGCGACGGCCAGGAAGGTCTTGCCGGTTCCCGCCGGCCCCGTGCCGAAGACCAACTCGTGCTTGGCCAGCATGTCCAGGTAGCGGGCCTGGGCCGCGGTCTTGGCCGCGATCGGACCGCCGCGCCGGCCCAGCGGCAGGGCGCCGCTGCCGGGCCCGGCGCCAGCCCCGTCCTCGCCGCGGCGGGCGGCGGCGGCGGCCACGCGCACGTCGGCCTCGCTGACCTCCGCCCCGGAGTCGGCCCGCTGGGCGATGGTGCGCACGGCCCGCTTGGCCGCCGTCCGCGCCTTGGAATCCCCGCTCAGGGACACGCCGCCCCCGGGGGTCTCCACCAGCACATGGAAGGCGTCCTCCAGCAGGGCGGCGTGGCGGCTGTTCGGGCCGGACACGGCGCGCAGGGCGACGTCGGAAAGGGGCATGAATTCTCGTGTCTCGCGGCTCAAGCGGGCTCCAGCGCAGGATTTGCGGAATCCTCGGCCCCATTGTCGGCCAAGGCGTCGACGGCGTCGGCGGCGAGGCGGCCGGTCAGGCTGCCCCGGGTGGCCGCCCCGATGGTCACCGGCCAGATCCCGCCGATCAGCCCCTCGGGGCCGGTGATGTGCACCGGCTGCAGATACGGGCTGCGGCCGACCACCTGGCCGGGCCGGCGGCCGATACGCTCGAACAGCACCGGCAGGGTCCGCCCGACCACGGCGGCGTTGAACGCGGCCTGCTGGTCATTCAACAGCGCCTGCAGCCGCGCCAGCCGCTCCTCCTTGACCGCCTCGTCCACCTGTCCCGGCAGGGCCGAAGCGGGGGTGCCGGGGCGGCGGGAGTATTTGAACGAGAAGGCGGCGGCGTAGTTCGTCGCCCGGATCAGATCGAGGGTCTTCTCGAAATCCGCATCGGTCTCGCCGGGGAAGCCGACGATGAAGTCGCCGCTCATGGCCATGTCCGGCCGCGCGGCGCGGATGCGCTCGACCAGGTGCAGGTAGCTGTCGGCGGTGTGGGCCCGGTTCATGGCCCGCAGGATCCTGTCCGATCCCGCCTGCACCGGCAGGTGCAGATAGGGCATCAGCGCCTCCACCTC
>PLSW01000298.1 GCA_003165275.1 Caulobacteraceae bacterium | reverse complement strand
CGACCTATGCCCAGCTATATTCCGGCCAGTGGGTGCACACTACATCTAGTGGGTGTCTGTGTTAACCGGATAGGCACGGGTCGTTGTACGCGATGACAAAATCGCGAACGCGATTGGACTGAAAATCGATGCGTCAGCCAATCTTCCGGACCTAATTCTTGCCGATCTTGGGCCAGTTGAGCCTATGATCGTATTTGTTGAGGTGGTCGCGACTGACGGCGCCATTACACCGCGGCGGCAGGAGGCCATATTCATTTTGACCGACGCGGCCGGCTTCAAGCGGTCGCAGATCGCGTTCCTCACAGCCTATCGTGACCGCGAGGGCGCAGGGTTCAAGAAGACGGTGGCCCAACTCGCGTGGAACAGTTTTGCGTGGTTTGTGTCCGAACCGCACAACATCGTTGCCCTCCGCAGTGGTGAAGCGAGGTCGATACGCCTTTCAAGCCTGTCAGGGTCCGGGCTCGACTGAGCCCCCTACCGGCCTGCTACGATAGACTCTCGCCGCAGGGGCGACTGGCGTTGCGGCGGCGGGGGCGGGCGACTAGCGTGCGCCGAACGCAGCCCGGGGGCGACCGTGACCATCGAAGCGTCGGACTTCAGCCTTGCGTCCATCGTCGCCCTGGCCGCCTTCCTGGCGATCATGGCGCCGCGGGCGGCGGCGCACGTCATCAACCTGCTGGTCGGACGCCTCACCGGCCGCGAGCGGCACGCGGATCGCTGGCTGGTGGCGATCGCGGTCTCCATGCTGCTTTGCGCGACGCTCGCGGCGGCGACCGGCGCCTTCAACGCCCGCGCCCACACCCTGGTGAGCCAGTCCGAGGCGGTCACCCTCAGCTTTCTCTTCTTCGCCCTGCCGTCGGTGCTGCAGGTGGCGCGGGCCTGGTTCAACAGCCGCGCCCGGCAGGCGGCGGCCCTCAGCCACGTCCTGGTGGCCCTGGCGGTGCTGTCCCTGCCGGCGGCCATGGCGATTCCGACGGCGGCGCTGCTGCAGGCCCAGGCCTCACCGACGGCCCAACCCGCCCCGGCGCCCGCCGACAACCCCGCCGCCGCCATCGTCAACGAGCGGTTCTTCACCGACAACGAGGTGGCCAACGACCCGGAAGACTATCCGATCGCCACCTGGCTGGATCAGAACCTGAGCGTCAGCCACGCCTTCGCGCCGCATCCGGGCGCGGTGGGGGCCAACTTCATCAAGGACGTTCCCCTGTTCACCGGCTTCTGGTTCGACCAGACCGCCGACGTCCTGACCTTCGAGGCCACCGACACCTTCGGCGCCCTGGTCAGCCGGATCACCTATGTGCGCGCCAACTGGGCGTTTTCCCTGGCGGTGTTCCTCTACAAACTGCTTTGCGCCCTGGTGCTGGTGGCGGTGAGCTTCGACGCCTTCATCGCCCCCCTCGCGGCGCGGTTCCGGCGCGGGCCGCACCGGCGGGCGGGGTAGACCGGCCAGGATCGCTTTAGTCCGGATCGCGAACAGGGTTGCGGCGGTCCGACGCCCCCTCAGTCGGCTTCGCCGACAGCTCCCCCGTTTCACGGTGGAGCAAAGCGCTTCAACGATTTCCTCCACCGCGTAGCGGGGGAGGTGTCGCTGAGCGAAGCGAAGTGACGGAGGGGGCGTCGGTCCGTCGCACGGCGCCGGTTCCATCTAATCACAACGCGCTCAAGGCCGGCCCTGTCCGGGCGCGACTACCGAAACCAGTGGCGAAAAGCCCCAAACCCGGGCCTACTGCGGCCAAAGAGGGGAGCAACGCCATGAAATCCGGAGCCCTTTCAGGGGTGGTCCTGGCCATGCTGTGGGCCTCCCCGGCGCCGGCGCCGGCGCCGGCGCAACCGCTTCCGGCCACGCCGCCGCCCGCCGCCGCGTCTGGCCCCACGACCGCAACCTCCGCCCCGGACGTCCCCGACAACCTCAAGGTGGCCCAGGACGTCACCCGCCGCCTGAAGATCGACGTGATGATCAACGGCAAGGGCCCGTTCGACTTCATCATCGACACCGGCTCCGACCGCACGGTGATCTCCCGCGAACTGGCCGCCCAGTTGGGCCTGCCCGCGGGGCCCAGCGTGACCATGCATGAGACCATCGGCGTCGACGAGGTCCCGACCGTGATCATCGACCACCTGCAGTTCGGCGCCCGAAGCCTCGACCATATCCAGGCGCCCGCCGTCGGCGCGGCGGACCTCGGGGCCATGGGCCTGCTGGGCATCGACGCCCTGCACGACCTGCACATCGTCATGGACTTCAAGACCCTGCGGCTGACCGCCTCGGCCAGCCGGCCGGAGCCCTATGACCCGGACGCCATCGTGATCCGCGGGCGCAGCCGTTATGGCCAGCTGATCCTGGTGGACGCCGAGATCCGCGGCGTGCCGGTCTCGGTGGTGATGGACACCGGTTCGGACCTTTCGGTGGGCAATACGGCGCTGCTGAAGCTGCTTACCGGCCGCACCAAGACCGAGGGCGCCCGCCAGCAGGCGGTGATGATCAGCGTCACCGGCCGCCGCCGCGCCGTGGACCTGGAGACCATCGACGAGGCCCGCATCGGCGGCCTTTCCGTGCGCCACCTGCCGCTGGGTTTCGACGAACTGCCGATCTTCGACCGCTTCGGCCTGACCCGTCAGCCGGCGATGCTGCTGGGGATGGACGTGCTCAGCCAATGCAAGCGCATCTCGGTGGATTTTCGGCGACGGGAGGCGGTGTTCACGTTGAACTGATGGGGGCCTCAACCAGCGGCGGAGTTGGCCCGGCGGCGGCTCGGACTTGGTGGTGAGCCGTCGTTGCCAGCTGTTGTCCGACTGCGCATGATCAGAGCGCGGTGAACCGCTTAAGGCGTGCTGCGTCTCCCCGGTCCGCCGCCTAAGGGAGACCGGCCGGAGCGGTCGCGGCCGGGCCCGAGGCTGGAAGGTGTGGTTGAGATGAGCACCGTCTATGACGCGTTGGACGAGGCGCTGATCGGCTTCATCCGCCGCCAGAAGCTATTCTTCGTAGCAACCGCGCCCCTGTCGGCCGAAGGTTCCGTCAACGTCTCGCCAAAGGGCTACGACAGCTTGGCGATCATTGATTCCAGGACCGTCGCCTATGTGGACCTCGGCGGCTCCGGGATCGAGACCCACGCCCATCTGCGGGAAAACAGTCGAGTCACCTTGATGTTCTGCGCCTTCGAGGGGCCGGCGAACATCGTGCGGATCTATGGACGTGGCGAGACCTGCTCGTTCGACGAGCCGGGGTTCGCCGAAAAAATGACGCTCTTTCCGGCGTTCGAACGCGCGCGCGGCGTCATCACAATTCGAATCCACCGTGTGACCGACAGTTGCGGCTGGGGCGTGCCGTTTTTCGACTACAAGGGAGAGCGCGACCAACTCCGGCGCTGGGTCGACGCCAGGCCGGACGAGTAATGGGCGGCCCGCCGGTACGAAGCCAACGCCCTCTCCATTGATGGCCTGCCCGGCCTCACGCCGTCTGCGAGCGCTAGCATCCCGCCCGCTTCCGCCTTACCAAAATCCGGGAACTGACCGTCCGCCCGGGGGCGAAAACTGTGCTGCCTCGCCATCGTCCAGGCGTCAGCCGCCGGCCGCGCGGCTTGTCTCCATCCCCCCGAAATGCGACCCACGTCGCCCAACCTCGGGGAGCGTCATGGAACTCATCCTCATCCGCCACGGCCTGCCGGAGCGTCGGCAGGACACTTCCGACGCGCCGCTGACCGAGGTTGGTCATGACCAGGCCCGCCGAGTGGCGCGCCGGCTGGCGCGGGAGCGGATCGACGCGGTCTTCTCCAGCCCCATGGCCCGCGCGGTGCAAACGGCCCAGCCCTTCGTGGACGCCGGCGGCCATACCCTCGCCACCCGCGAGGGCGTCGCCGAGTTCGACCGCGGCTCGGGACGCTATGTGCCCATGGAGGAGCTCAAGCGCGAAGACTACGCCGCCTGGCGGGCGATGGCCGAGGGCGATCACGACGTGGATATCGAGGCCTTCCAAAGGTCGGTGGTCGAGACCCTGGAAGCGATCATCGCCGACCATCCGTCCCAGACCGTGGCGGTGTTCTGCCACGGGGGGGTGATCAATGTCTGGACCGCCCATGTGCTGGGCATGACGCCGCGCCTGTTCTTCGAGCCCGGCTACACCAGCATCCACCGCTACCTCTGCGCCCGCAGCGGCCAGCGCAACATCATCGCCCTCAACGAACGGGTCCACCTGGAGGATTGACTGGCCGACAGCGGTGCCGGCCGAGGCACGCGCAAGGTTCCTCTCATCCGCCCATCCCGGCGAAGGCCGGTAGGCGCTAACTTAAGCGCGATGGGCCGGCCGCGAGCTGCTCCCCTGCTCGTCATCCCGGCCGGAGCGCCATTGCGCGGAGAGCCGGGACCCAGCGGTTCGCAGGAACGGGGGGTTTGGCTCCTGGGTCCCGGCTCTCCGCTTCGCTCCGGCCGGGATGACGAGGACAGGGGCGGCGAGCCCTGCTGACCCAAAGTTAGCGCCTATGGGCGAAGGCCGGGATGAGCGGGAAGGGGATGCCCTACGCCGCCTCGCCCCACACCACCGGCAGCTTGCGGATGGCGAAGACGAAGTTGTTCGGCGCCACGTCGATGCCCCCCGCGTAGCGCATCTCGGGAAAGCGGGCGAGGAGCTGGGTGTAGACCTCCTCCAGCTGCATCTTGGCCACCTGCTTGCCGATGCACACATGCGGGCCGAAGCCGAAGGCGATGTGCTTGTCGGCGTTGGCGCGCTCGACATCCAGCTGGTCCGGGGTCTCGAACATCGCCGGGTCGCGGTTGGCGGCGCCGTAGTACATGACCACCTTTTCGCCTTCGCCGATCTGCTGGTCGCCGACCTCCACGTCGCGGGTCGCGGTGCGGCGCATGTAGATCACCGGCGAGACCATGCGGATGAACTCGTCCACCGCCCCGCGGATCAGGCCCGGCTGGGCGATCAGCCTGGCCTTCTGCTCGGGAAACTCCGTCAGCAGCTTCATCGTGCCGGAGATGGTGTTGCGGGTGGTGTCGTTGCCGGCGAAGACGATCAGCAGCCAGGAGCCGTCGAGGAACTCGTCGGCGAGCATCTCGCCGTCGAGCTGGGCCCGGGCGATGGCGCTCATCAGGTCCGCCTGCGGGTCGGCCCGGCGCTTGTGCAGCATGGTGCGGCCGTAGTCGAACATCTCGGCCACCGCCCCGTTGAACTCCCCGATCAGGGTCATCAGTTCGGGGGTGATTTCCAGGGTGCCCGCGCCCTGGTCGGCGGCGGCGTTGCCGGCCAGCTCCAGGTAATGCATCCATTTCAGGAACTTGGGCCGATCAGGCTCGGGCACGCCGAGGATTTCGCACAGGGTGAAGAGGGGCAGGCGCGAGGACAGGGCCTCGACCATGTCGCAGGCGCCCATGGGCGCCATCTCGTCCAGTAGTCGGGTGACCTCCGCCTTCACCCGCGCCTTCAGGGTGTCGATGTAGCGGGCCGTGAAGAACGGCATGTGCTCGCGGCGCAGCTGCAGGTGGTTGGGCGCATCCATGTTGATCATGGCGTCGAGGGTGGCGCGGCCCAGCTGCGGATGGCGGGTCTCCGGCGAGCCGTTGGAGATCAGGATTCCGCCGCGCTGGGACGAGAAGGTCTCCGGATCGCCGTTGACCCGCATCACGTCCTCGTAGCGGGTCAGCGCCCAGGCCCCGCCGTCGCCGGGGGTTCCGGGCACCCAGGCCACCGGCGCGGCGGCGCGCATCCGCGCGAACAGGTCGTTCGGCGGCCCGCTCAGGAAGGCGCGCGGATCGCCGAGGCCGCCCTCGCCGGTCCAGGGATGCACGGGGGCGAACTTGGGCGTGTCGGGGCCGGCGGGATTGGCCGTGTCGCTGATCAGTTGCATGGCGGCGCCTCGCTGCGAATGGTTCGAAGTCGCATTAGGCCTGATCCCGCAAGGGCGCCAAGGGGGGGCGGGCGGCCGATACGGGCTTCCGTAGGGGCGGGAAGGGGACCGCTGCGCTTGTCAGCTGATCGAAGCGAAGGCCACAATCCCTAGGCCTTCTCCCCTCGAGGGAGAAGGTGGCCCGAAGGGCCGGATGAGGGGCCGCGCCGACCTATCCGAGCAAGGGCGAGCGCCCGTATTCTCACCGGTCATCGCTGAATTGAACGCCGCAGCGAACCTACCCTTACATAGCGGTCCGTCGAACACCCAACGGACGGACCGGCGCGGCCCCTCATCCGTCGCGCATTCGCGCGCCACCGTCGAGAGCGGTGTTCGCCCCTGGCGAACGCATCGGGCGCGTAAAGCGCGCCCGCGCTCTCGACCCCGCGAGGGGAGAAGGCCTTCATGATTGTCTCCGTCTCCAGTGGCCCTCACCGAGCCCCGGCCGTCACGTTTTCCACCGCCAACGTCATCGCCTCCACCCCCGTGCGGATCGTCGGTTCCGGAACCGGTGCGTAGTAGGGCGAGTGGTTCGACGGCAGGGCCGGTCCGCCCGCGGCGGCAGCGGCCACCTTGGCTGGATCATAGACGCCGATGCCGAAGAACAGCGACGGCACCCCGGCGATGATGAACGCCGAATAGTCCTCGCTCGGGGTCATCGGCTGGGTCAACTCCACCGCGTTTGCGCCAAAGGCCGCCTTGAACACCGGCGCGGTGCGCGCGGTCAGGGCGGCGTCGTTGATCACCGCCTCGCTGGGATCCAGGAACTGGATCGTCGGCGGCGGCGCCCCCTCCATGGTCGCCTCGGCCTCCGCGGTGCGGCGGATTCCGGCGAGGATGCGCTGACGCACCCTGTCGTCATAGGTGCGCACCGTCCCGCGAACGATCACCGTGTCCGGAATGATGTTGCCCACCGTGCCGCCCTGGATCGAGCCGATGCTGACGATGCCGGGCTCAAGGGGGTCCTTCTCGCGGCTGATCACCGTCTGCACATCGACCACGAAGCGCGCGGCCATGACGATCGGATCGATGGCGAGATGGGGCTGCGCCCCATGGGCGCCGCGGCCGTGGAAGGTGATCATCAGGCTGTCGGCGTTGGAGGTCAGCACCCCGGGCTTGTAGGACACCTCGTTGTCTGGCGCCGGCCCACCGTGCAGGGCGAAGCCCATGTCCGGCTTCGGAAACCGGGTGAAGAGGCCGTCCTTGATCATCCCATCCGCCCCGTCGCCGACCTCCTCGGCCGGCTGGGCGATGAACATCAGCGTGCCGTGCCAGTGGTCCTTGCGGGCCAGCAGGGCGCGGGCGGTCCCCACCCAGACGGCCATGTGGATGTCGTGGCCGCAGCTGTGGGCGACGAAGGTCTGCTTGCCGTTCCAGTCCGCCTGCACCCGGCTGGCGTAGGGCAGGCCGGTCTTCTCCTCCATCGGCAGGGCGTCCAGCTCGGTGCGCACCAGCACCGTCGGCCCCTCGCCGTTCTTGTAGAGGGCCACCAGCCCCGTGCCGCCGACGCCTTCGGTGACGGTGAAGCCCAGGCCGCGCATCTCCTTGGCCAGCAGGGCGGCGGTGCGCACCTCGTGGTGGCCGAGTTCGGGATGGGCGTGGATGTCCTTGTAGAGCGCGTCCAGGTGCGGGTAGTCACTGTTCAGCTCGGCGTCCACGGCGGCCTTTTCGGCGGCGACGTCGAGGGCGAGCGCGGGCCCGGCGCTGGCGGCGAGCAGCAGGGCGGCGACGAAGGGCAGGGCGGTGCGGGGCATGCGGGGACTCTCCTTGAGGCGGCGATTGTCCCCGCCGGGCTTCGCCGTGGCAAGTCAGGTCGGCCCGCCGCCGTCCTGCTGATCCTCGATCAGCTTGCGCAGGGTGCGGATGCCCTTGGCGGAGCGGGAGGCGGACTGGCGCCAGACCAGCAGCCCGACGGCGCCCACGGTCACCAGGGTGAAGGGCAGGGGCCCCAGCAGCCAGGCGCCGGCGGCCAGGGCGAAGTAATAGCCGCGCACCCCGGCGTTGAACGACGACAGGGCCGGATTGAGGACCTCGGCGGCGGCCTCGCCGTAGGCCTTGGTCACCTCGGCCGACGCCCCCGTCGGCGCCGCGCCCATGGCCGCCAGGCAGTAGTTCATCTGCCGGATCGACCAGATGAAATCCAAGAGGCTGCGGGCCATGGCGGCGATCACCAGGGCCAGTTTCAGCTCGAACAGCCGCGGCGCGGTGTGGTCCACCAGGGGCAGGGCGTGCAGGCTCTGCCATGTGCGCTCGCCCCCCACCAGGGCCCCGGTCAGGGCCGCGATCAGCAGCAGGTTGGAGGAGGCGAAGAACGACGCCGAGGTCAGGGTGTGGCCCATCAGCTGGCTGTCGAAGAACTTGTTGTCCCGCCCGCTCATGTTGTCCATCCAGGCGCGGCGGATGACCACCATGTTGGTGTTCAGCGCCCCGGACGGATGCGACACGCGCCGCAGCAGCGGCTCGTATCCCAGCCAGCAGCCAAGGAAGAGCACCAGGGCCGCGATGTCGGTGGTGTCCATGGGGGAGGAGTAGCGCGAGTCAGGGGCCGTGGGGAACGGGCTGACTCCCGCACCTCCCCCATTTATGGGGGGTCGAGAGCGGCGTTCGCCTCTGGNNCGTAAAGCGCGCCCGCGCTCTCGACGGCGCGAGCGCAGCGAAGCGACGGAGGGGGCAAGTGGAGGAGCGCACACTTGCCCGTCCCCTCGCGTTGCTCGGGTCCACCTCCCCCATAAATGGGGGAGGAGCAAAGTTTTTCCTCAATCCGACACCCCGTCCTCCGCCGCGGCCTCCTTCAGCTGGCTGAGGATCATGATCTTCTGCCAGATCTTGCGGCCCAGGTTCGAGGTCAGATTCTCCACCTCGTTGACGGCGGCGAAGACCACCTCGTCGTGGCTCTGGTTGGCGTAGAGGGCGGCGAGCTTGGCGGTCAGGGCCAGCATCTCGGCGCAATAGTCGAGGTAGCGCGAGAGCTCGAACTCGCTCATGCGCCGGGCGGGAGAGGAGGCGGTCGCCGGGCCGTCGGCCAGGATGATGGTCGGGTCCTTGGTCAGCTGGTGCATGTCGATGACGTGGGCGAACGAACGCAGCTCGAAGAGGGCGTTGAGGATGCGCCGGCGCTTCAGCCGCTGTTCGGCGGTGATCAGGAACCAGAGGGCGCCGAAGGCCAGGATCGCGAGGTTCACCGCCGCCTGCAGGCCCTCGGCGGCGCCGGGGGCGTCGACCTTGCGGCCGATCAACGACCAGTCGACTAGGCGGGCGGCGTAGATCTGACCGGCGATGGCGGCGACGACGGTGAGCGCCGCCAGCAGCCGAAGACCGATGTAGGGGCGGGACAGGCGGCGCGCGCGGCCGGCCGTCTCGCGGGCGACCAGGGCCAGATCGGCGCAGACCTGCGCCAGGCCCGAGGTGGGAAACCGCTCGTTCACCCGCGCGTGCAGCTTGTCGAAGGTGGCGACGACGAGAGCGGGATTGAGCACCCGACCCTGGGCGCGGCGCGCGGCTAGAGACCTGGCCATGTCTGCGCGGTGATTTGTCGAGGCATCCCAGCTCCCCCCGGATCTGGTGGCCATGCCCCGGGCGCGGGGCGGCGGCCGCGCGCTATTCGGCGGCCATTGTGGGCTGGGCGCCGGTCATCCAGGCCCCGGCCGGCGGCATCGGCATGGCCTGGTCGGCGTGGTAGTCGGCGAGCAGGGTCTTGCGCGGCGCGCGGCGGAAGCCCGCCGGCCACAGCCGTCCCAGGGTGTAGGTCCAAAGCCGCTCAAGCTCGTCGGCGGCCAGGCTGTCGGGCTCGGCCTCCCGGGGCGAGAGGCCGCGAGTGAAGGCGGTCTGGTAGATCAGGCGCGAGCGGATGCCCACCGGCGCCACGGCCATGCCGTAGCCGGCCAGGAGTTCGATGGCTTCCAACACCATCACCGGGTCCTTGCTCAGCCGCTGGCAGGGCGCCTGGTTGACCACGAAGGCCGCCGGTCGCTGCAATGGGCGCAGCACGTCGACGGTGGAGGCGATGGCGCGCAGGTCGATCACCGTCGGGCGCACGACGATCAGGCACAGGTCGGCGGCCTTGGCCGCGGCCACCACGTCGGCGGGGGCGGAGGCGCGGGTGTCGATGATCATCAGGTCGACGCCGGCGTTCTCGGCGGTGTACTGGGCGGGAAACAGGGAGCCGAGCTTGAGCGGCAGAACCGACGGCCCCGGGATCTGACGCGAACGCGCCCAGTCAGTGGATGAGCCCTGCGGATCCATGTCGGCGATCATCACGCGCAGGCCGGCGTTGTGGGCGCTGGCGGCGATGTTGCAGGAGATGGTGGTCTTGCCGGTGCCACCCTTCTGGGCGATCACCGCGATCGTGCGCATCGTCCGGGCGCGCGACGAAAACTGGCCATCACTCCGAACCAACGCCACCATTTACCCGACCCCACGCTGACTGAGCAGCTAAGCTAACGCCTTAACAAAACACTAACGCAACAATTCGGCGTGAGGGAAGCTGTTATTTGAGCGTGCAATGCAGCATCGCAATTGGCGCGCGATGATAGGCGCCGCGGCCCACCAAGCATTCCGCCGGCGGGCAAGGCCAAGTCCAGCGGGTCCGGTCCGGTCTGCAGGTCCTTGGCCCGCCCAAAAATCCTGTCGCGGGGCCCCGGAAAGCCGGCCGGCGCGCACGGGAGGTGTCACCCCTCCCGGCGCGCCGGATAGCGAAGCTGGATCATTTGCCAGGATCGATTTGGTCCCTAAAGGTCCTTGAAGCCCTTACCCTCGGCGACCAGCTTTTCCAGCAGCGGGGCGGGCTTGAACTGGTCGCCCATGGTGGCCTGGAATTCCTTCATCTTGGCGAGGATCTTGGGCAGGCCGACCTGGTCGCCGAACCACATGGGGCCGCCGCGATAGACCGGCCAGCCGTAGCCGTTCTGCCAGACGATATCGATGTCCGAGGCGCGGATGGCCTTGCCCTCTTCCAGAATCTTCGCCCCCTCGTTGACCATGGGATAGAGGCAGCGCTCGAGGATCTCCTCGTCGGTGAACGTGCGCGGATTGACCCCGGACTTGACGATGAAGTCCTTGATCACCTTCTCGGTCACCGCGGAGGGGTGGGCGACGCGGTTTTCGTCATAATCGTAATAGCCCGCGCCGGTCTTCTGGCCGCGGCGGTCCAGTTCGCAGAGCACGTCGCGCAGGGTCGCGCCATTGGACTTTTCCTTCACCCAGCCGATGTCGAGGCCGGCCAGGTCGCTCATCGCGAACGGGCCCATGGGGAAGCCGAAGTCGTAGAGCACCCGGTCCACGTCCCAGGGCATGGCCCCTTCCAGAACCAGCTTCTGCGCCTCGCGCTGGCGCTGGCCGAGGATGCGGTTGCCGACGAAGCCGGGGCAGACGCCGACCAGGGCGGCGATCTTGCCGATCTTCTTGGCCAGCTTCATCGAGGTGTTGATCACCTCTTTCGAGGTGTGGTCCGCGCGCACGATCTCCAGCAACTTCATCACATTGGCCGGGGAGAAGAAGTGCAGGCCGATGACGGCTTCGGGGCGCTTGGTCACCGAGGCGATCTCGTCGATGTTCAGGCCCGAGGTGTTGGTGGCCAGGATCGCGCCGGGCTTGCAGATGGCGTCGAGCTTTTCGAAGATCTCCTTCTTGACGTCCATGCGCTCGAACACCGCCTCAATGACCATATCGACGGTGGCCAGATCGTCCATCGACAGCGAGCCCTTGATCAGGGCCATCCGGTCCTCGACCTGCTGGGCGGTGATGCCGCCGCGGGAGGCGGTGCGTTCGTAGTTCTTGCGGATGACGCCGAGGCCGCGATCCAGGGCCTCCTGCTTCATCTCGACAATAGTCACGGCGATGCCGACATTGGCGAAGTTCATCGCAATGCCGCCGCCCATGGTGCCGGCGCCGATGATGCCGACGGTGTTCACCGGGATGGTCGGGGTGTCGTCGGAAATGTCCGGCACCTTCCACACCTGCCGCTCGGCGAAGAAGGTGTAGCGCTGGGCGGCGCTCTGCGGGCCGGTCATCAGTTCCATGAACAGCTTGCGCTCGACCTTCAGCCCCTCGTCGAAGGGCAGGTTCACGGCGGCCTCGATGCACTGGATGTTGTATTCCGGGGCCAGGAAGCCGCGGAACTTGCGGGCGCCCACCTTGCGGAAGTTGGCGAAGATTTCCGGATGGGCGCGGTCGGCGTCCATCTTGTCCTGCAGGTCGCGCACCTTCTTCAGCGGCCGTCCCCCGGCCAGAACCTGCTTGGCGAAGGCGATGGCGCCCTCACGCAGCTTGCCCTCGTCGACGATGGCGTCGACCAGGCCCATCTCCAGGCACTTGGGCGCCGGCACATGCTGGCCGGTGGTCACCATCTCCAGGGCCTTTTCGGCGCCGACGATGCGCGGCAGCCGCTGGGTGCCGCCGGCGCCGGGCAGCAGGCCCAGGTTCACTTCCGGCAGGCCGCAGCGGGCGGAGGGCACGGCCACCCGGTAGTGGCAGGTCAGGGCCACTTCCAGCCCGCCGCCGAGGGCGGTGCCGTGAATGGCGGCGATCACCGGCTTGGGGGAATTCTCCATGGTCGTCTGCACGTCGAAGAGGCTGGCCCCCTTGGCCGCGCCGCCGAACTCGGTGATGTCGGCGCCGGCGATGAAGGTGCGGCCCTCGCAGATCAGCACGATCGCCTTGACCGCGGGGTCGGCCACCGCCTGGGCCACACCCAGGGCCAAGCCGTCGCGCACGCCCGACGACAGGGCGTTCACAGGCGGTGAGTTGAGGGTCAGGATGGCGATGTCGCCTTCCACGGCAAGGTCGGCGACGGCGTTGATGGCGGTCATGGGCGGTTCCTCGAAAAGGCCTATGCGGGCAAGGGCTGTGATCGCCCCATCGCCCCAAATTCAAACGCGCGTATAGACGCCGGGGGAGGCGGCGGCGTCAATGGGGGACGCTGGGGAAGGGGCGCGCGAATTCGCCGGTCGGATCAGGCCGGCGCGACAGCGACGCCCAGGGCCTTGGCGCTCGCGACCGTTTTTGTGTCGAAGGTGGCGAGCTCGGCGTCGAGCCGTTGGGCCATCGCAATGTGAATGGCGTCCGGCGCGCGAAGAGGCAGGTCCAGGCGGCGGAGGAACCGATCGGCCTGCCGCACGTCGGCCGGCTGACATTCGATGGACTGGGCGATGGTCTCGGTCCATCGGTCGAACGCCTGGAACGCCGCTCGAACCTCGTCCTCCGAGCTTTCCCGTGTGCGAACTCGGCGGTTGAGCACCGACGAGAACTCCGCCGCAGCGAAATCGCTGACCATGGCGACGGGCTTGCGCAAACTCAGAAAGGCCTCGGCCCGCGCGGAGAAGGGGTCATTCAGGAACAGCGGAACCAGCATGCTCGCGTCCATGTAGACGCTCAACGCCAGTCCTCGTCGCGCATGCGGCTGACATAGGCGCCGGCGTCTTCCTTGGCGGGCGTGCCGACGCGGTGTTGCCGCAGCCATTCGATGTCGGCCTCCGTCATCGGACGGGCCTTCCGCGTCACCGCCTTGAGTGTGACCACCGGCCGGCCATGACGGGTGATCACCACCTCCTCGCCCTCAAGGGCGCGGTCGATGAGGCTCGACAACTGGTTCTTGGCGTCGGCGACGCTGTGGCTGGACATGGGGCGAATATAGCCATGGGATGGCCATTTTGTCCAGATCGCCGACGTCGCCTGCGGCGTACGATCCCGCGGCGAACCAAAGCGAAGGAAATGCCCGGCGCACGGCACAGCGTCTAGGGTCTGTTGGGATTCATCG
>PLSW01000235.1 GCA_003165275.1 Caulobacteraceae bacterium | reverse complement strand
GCCGAGCAGCACGCGGTGACCTTCGCCGCCGGCCTCGCCGCCGACGGCATGAAGCCCTTCGCGGCGATCTATTCGACCTTCCTGCAGCGGGGCTACGACCAGGTCGTCCACGACGTGGCCATCCAGAAGCTGCCGGTGCGCTTCGCCATCGACCGGGCCGGCCTTGTCGGGGCTGACGGCCCGACCCACGCCGGCTCCTTCGATATCGGCTTCCTCGGCCAGCTCCCCGACTTCGTGATCATGGGCGCCGCCGATGAGGCGGAGCTGGCGCGGATGGTGGCCACCGCCGCGATCATCGACGACCGGCCCAGCGCCTTCCGCTACCCGCGGGGCGAGGGCACGGGCGTCGCCATGCCGGCGGTTTCCGAGCCGCTGGAGATCGGCAAGGGCCGGATCGTGCGCGAGGGGACCACCGTCGCCATCCTGTCCTTCGGCACGCGGCTGGAGGAGTCGCTGAAGGCCGCCGACCTGCTGGCCGCCCGCGGCTTCTCCACCACCGTCGCCGACGCCCGCTTCGCCAAGCCCCTGGACGAGGATCTCATCCTGCGCCTGGCCCGCGAGCACGAGGCGCTGATCACCATTGAGGAAGGCGCCGTGGGCGGTTTCGGCGCCTTCGTCCTGCACCTGCTCGCCCAGCACGGCGCCCTCGATCGCGGCCTGAAGGTGCGGACCCTGACCCTGCCCGACATCTTCCAGGACCAGGACAAACCCGAGGCCATGTACGCGGCCGCGGGTCTCAACGCCGAGGGGGTGGTGGCGACCGTGCTCGCCGCCCTGGGGGCGCCCGCCGAGGCTAAGAGCCCCCGCCGCGCGCGTTAGGCGCGCGGGCCAACATCCTCCGCAACCGTCCGACGGAACCCTTCGTTTCCAAGGTGAAAGGGTGTGTTGGCGAGGTTTCAACCTCGCCATCCGACAGTGACGTTCGCCGCGTCACCTGACAGCGCCGCGATATGCGGTTGGAGGGGCTGATGATTCGTGCGCCGAGGGGTGGGGTTGAAGCCGCGCCGTTGATCCGGGCGGCGCCGGCGGCGCGCCCCGTCGCCCACCGCCCCATCTTCCTGCACAGCCTTTGGCGCACGGGGAGCACCTACGTCTGGTCTCGTTTCCGGGCGGCCGAGGGCGCCCGCTGCTATTACGAACCACTGCACGATGGTCTGGCGCGTTTGAATCGGCGGCGGATCGCGCGTGGCACCGCCGAAATCGTCGAGCAGAACAGCCATCCGCAACTCAACGCGCCCTATTTCGCCGAGTATGCGCCGCTGCTCGCGGCGCGCGGGGTCCGCGGCTATCGCCCCCGGTTCGCCTACAGCCGCTTCGCCCTGGAACCGGCGGACACGGACGCCGAATTGCAGGCCTACCTAGCCGGCCTGATCGCCGCCGCCCGGCGCGAGGGGCGGACGCCGGTTCTAGGCATGAACCGGTCGGACCTGCGCATCAGCTGGATGCGCAGTCGGTTTCAGTCCTATGATATTTCCGTGGACCGCGAGCCTGCGGACATTTTTTCCTCGTATATAAGCCAGATGTACAAGGGGAATTACTACTATTTTACCAAGTCGATGCTGATCGTAGAGCTCAACCGACATCACCCCATTTTTGCACCGTTTGCGGATAGGCTGAAACTTCGCTCCAAGACTGAACAACTCTACGAGAACCCGAAGGCGTTCTACCATGCCATTCTTGACGGCATGTCGCGGGAGAGCCTCTACGCCCTGACCCTATACATCTGGGCCGTTCGGTCTCTGCACGCGCTGAGTTGCTGCGACCTGGTCGTCGATCTCGCCCTCGCGGATCGCCGGGGCTATCGCGCCGAGCTGTCGGAAAGGATCGCCGCCGACTGCGGGCTGGAGGTCGATTTCAGCGACATGCAGACCGCCCAGCCGGAAACCAGCATCCGCCTGGCGCAGCAGAAGGCGGTCGAGCGCGACCTGTTGGCGATCTTGCCCATCGACGCCTTGCGACCGTTCATCGATCGGGACCGACTGGCGAAGCGGATGGCCGACCTGGCGCCGCGCAAGATCGGTCTGCTGGCGCGGGCGCTGTAAGGGCCGGAGCGTAGCGTTCGCGCTCACTGTTTTGGGGAACTATCCGGTTATCGTACCGAATGCCAAATCTAGTAGATTCGGTCTATGGTGATTTGATCCGGGGGGTTGAGCGAGCTTGCCCGATTCTGTCGATGAGTGGCTGTCTATGGCGGCCTCGGAAGAAGCAACCGCGCGATTGCTCGTGCGTCAGAACGTGCCGGATGCTGCCAGGAAGGCAACGTTCCATCACTGCGGAACCGGGATCGAGTATGCGCTAAAGGCGCTAATCATGCGGCGCGAGGGCCTCAATCAGTGGCCTGGTCGAACCGATCCCGGAGGGTACTGGACGCACGACCTAAAGAAGCTAAAGGCGAGGGCCCTTCTGAAGTTGACGCCAACGCATCCGGTGGCGCCGGCGTGGAGCATTATGGTAAGGTGGGATCGCGGTCAGGATTACCTATATGATCCAAAACCGTTGCCTCGAAAGGTCGCCTTGGCCTACGTCGAAGCAACATTTGGCCCCAACGGTGTGGTTCAATGGATCAAGTCAGAATTGACGTAGGGCGCAGGGCGGCGGGCCTCGCCTATGCAGCCGCCCTCCGAAAATTGGGCCTTGATCCCGAGGCATTGTTTTGGGCTCGAGACGACCTGAGCAATGAGTTGATCCTGGTTTTGGTCACAAGGTTTTTTGATCACGTCGGGCCGCTCGCGTTATCAGAACTCTTGTTTAAAGCCTATAATGCAGCTGGAACCCCCAAGGAAATCGACCCGTTTATTGTCGATTTGCACAGTCCTAATCATCACATGATCCGATCTGTGAAAGAGTCGTTGGACAAGTTTAAAGAGCAAATCGTGGATACCGGCAAATTGAAAAGTCCCGACATGACGGGTGCCTTTCTCAGTACCGGAACCATTTCGATTCCATTGGAAGAAATCTATTTCTGGAAGGACTCACGGGGGCCGGGTGTCGATCTCGTGCGGCGATGGAATTTCTTTGAGAGAAAGGTGGAAGCGCTTGCCGCCTGAGACGGATGAGGCAGGGGGTCAGGATTCAGAGACACACACAATATCGATCAGGCGAACGAGCCGGTCAGGCCACCTGGCCGCCCGCCGTGCTCCGCGCGGGTCCGCAGGCGGCGAAGAAACGGCCGACGGCGGCGCGTTCGTCGCCGGTCGCCGTAATCCCATAGCGGAAATCGCCGTTGCGGACGCTGATCCGGCCGGTGCGGCGGAAGGCGGCGAGGGCCGGGGACGCGACGCTTGTCTGGGCCGCCAGCAAGGGCGCCTGACCTTCGGGGTTGGGCTGCAGGCTGGCTGAGAGCACGGATACACCGTCGCTGGACGCCAGCACCAGCACCGGCCTGGCGCTGTCACGGGCCACGTCGGTCACCTGGACCTCGCCGGCGCCCTTGCTGCATTGGAGCATCAGGGCCACGTCGTCGGAGTCGGCCAAGCCATAGGCCAGTTTCACGTCCGATCCCTCGTCCTGGAAGTGGAGGCCGAAGCCGTCCGCCAGACGCGGCTCGGAGCCGGTGAAGCAGCCGCCAAGGGCGATGCAGCCTCCGGTGGCGACGAGAACGGTGAGCAGTTTGCGCAAGGTCGCCTCCCGGCTATTAACCCTTGAGCAATCCCTCCACTCGCCCGCCGGTTCCAGACGCCGATCAGAAGGGCATGAAGTGTTGCAGCAGCGCCGTCCCGGCTGGGGTCTTCTGCACATTGGAGACGTCCCCGCGGCCGCCGTAGCTGATCCGCGCCTCGGCGATCTGGGTGTGGTTGATGGTGTTGGACGAGGTGATGTCCTCCGGCCGGACGATCCCGGCGACGGTGAGTTCGCGCACGTCGTTGTTGGTCTTCACCTCCTGGCGGCCCTGGATCACCAGATTGCCGTTGGGCAGGACCTGGGTGACGACCACGGCGATGGTCAGGTTGATCTGCTCCTGGCGGTTGACCGTGCCCGTGCCGCTGCCGGCGAGGTCGGAGTTGGTGTTGATCGCGCTCGCCGGGTTGAAGGACTTGGGCAGGAACTTGCCGAGGGTGGATTCCAGGCCGAAGAAGTTGGTCAAACCGGCCGCGTTGGTGCTCTTGCGCTCGGTGGAGGTCGCATTGCTGGTCTGGGCGCTGTCGTTGATCGAGATCAGCACCGTCAGGATGTCGCCGACCCGGCCGGCGCGCTGATCGATGAAGAAGGCCCGCGCGCCGGAACGCCACAGGGAATTGGACGAGGCCGGCTGCGGCATGGGCTCGCGCACCGAGGCCAGGCTCGCCACCCGCTGGTCCTGACCGACCAGCAGGCTCGGATAGCCCATGGGGGCGAGTTGGGGGCCTTTGACGGCCTGCGCGACCGTCGAACAGGCCCCGAGGGGAGCGGCGACGGCGACGGCGGCGATCAGCAGGATGCGCATCGGATACTCTCTCAACGAATGGAGGCGAACTGAACGGGGGCGGTGTTTGCCGCGCGAAGGTGCTGGGCCTCGGGACCGACGACGGCCTGGCCGGGGCCGGAGGCGACGGCCTGGATGATTTTCTTGGAGACGGTGTTGAGCACGCTGATCGGATCGCCGACGGCGGCGGGGCCGATCGCCTTGCCCTGCATGGTCAGGTTGACCCCTTCGAAGTCATAGGCGACCTGCACGATGTCGTCGCGCTTGATGACCAGTGGCGCGGCGATGTCGTGCATCGACACCGCCGCGCCGGCGCGGAGCGGTCGCGCGGCCATCTTGCCGATCACGTCCTGGGCGTCGCGGGGGGCGCTGGCGGCGGTGGCGAAGCTCGGCACATCGGCATAGCCGAGATCGCCGACCTGGATGACATCCCCGGCCATCAGGCTGTGGGTGTAGGTCAGCGCCTCCACCGTATGGCCGGCGTGTTCGACGGCCGCGGCGACGCTGAGCACCATGATCCGGCGGACCCCTCCGGCATTGTCCCAGTCCAGGCCGTGCTGGCGGGCAAGTTGCTGGACGATACCGGCGTCGAGCACGGCGCTTTGGCCCACTGGCGCGGGAGTGCCGATGACCACGGGCGCGGCCTCGCCGGCGTTGTCGAAGAGATCGCCCAGGGTGATCGGCCCCTTGGCCGCCGGCGCGCCGCGCAGCCGTACCGGCTGGTCGGCGAAGGCGGCCGTGCTCGCGGCGAGGCTTGCAAACGCCAGGAGCGCCGCCATCGCCGGCGCACCCCAACGCAAACGGAGGGCGACCCGCACCATGGGCCTAGGACTTCATCTGCGAGTTGGTCTGCAGCATCTGGTCGGCGGTGGTGATGACCTTGGAGTTCATCTCGTAGGCGCGCTGGGCCACGATCAACGAACTGATCTCGGTCACCGGGTCGACGTTGGAGGCCTCGGTATAGCCCTGCATCAGCGAGCCAAGGCCGTTGACGGTGGGCTGGCCGACCGTGGCCGGACCGGAGGCGCCGGTTTCCAGATAGAGGTTCCCGCCCTGGGCCTCCAGGCCGCCCTCGTTGAAGAAGCTGGCGAGCTGCAGCTGGCCGACGATGGTGGTGGTGGTGCTGCCGGGCAGGGTCACCTGCACCTGGCCCGTCGAGGAGATCGTCGTGGCGGTCGCCGTGGTCGGAATCGTGATCGCCGGGATGATGGTGTAGCCGTCCTGGGTCACCAGCTGGCCGGTCTGGTTGACCGAGAAGTTGCCGGCGCGGGTGTAGGCGGTCTCGCCGGAGGGCAGCAGGACCTGGAAATAGCCCTTGCCGCTGATCGCCAGGTCGTACTGGTTGCCGGTCTGGGTCGGGGAGCCCTGGGTGGTGATCCGGTAGACCGAACCCGCCTTGACGCCGGCGCCCAGCTGGATGCCTGTGGGGGCGATGGTGCCGCTGTCGGATGTCTGCGCCCCGGCCCGCTCCACGTTCTGGTAGAGCAGATCCTCGAACTCGGCCCGCTGCTTCTTGTAGGCGACCGTGTTCATGTTGGCGATATTGTTGGAGATCACCTCCACATTCAGCTGCTGGGCGGCCATGCCGGTTGCAGCCGTGCGCAAAGCCATCATGGCTCAGATTCCCTCTACTGGACCGACCCCAGCCGCTGGATCGAGCGGCTGGAGAGGTCGGCGGTGTTGTTCATGACGCTGCTCAGCTGGTCGTAGGCGCGGCTGATGCGGATCAGGTCGGTGACCTGCAGGATCGGCTGGACGTTGGACGACTCAAGCATGCCCTGGTGGATCATGGACTTGGTCGAAGGGCTCGGCGCCGCGCCGTTGTTCGTATAGAGGCCGTTTCCGGCCTTGGAGAGGGCCGAGAGGCTGGCGAAACTGACCACCCCCAGTTTGCCGACGATCTGGCTCTGGGCCTGGCCGGGCAGCGCCTGGCTGATGGTGCCATCGGCGGCGATGGAGGCCGGGCCGCCGCTGACGCTGAGGCTGATCGGACTGCCGGAGGCGTCAAGGACGGGATCGCCGGCCTGGGTGACCAGCTGGCCCTGGGCGTTGGTCGCGAACCGGCCGTCCCGCGTAAACTGTGTGCCCGCGGCGGTGGAAACCTGGAAGAAGCCGTCGCCGTCGATGGCCACGTCCAGGGGCGCGCCGGTCGACTGCAGGGCGCCCTGGCTGAAGTTGCGGGCGAGGCCGGTGTCGATGACGTACTGGATCGGCTGAGTCGAGGTGGGCGAGCCCGGCGGCGTCAGCGGGTCGGCCGCCACCGTCATGGTCTCGACCTTGAAGCCGGTGGTGTCGGCGTTGGCGATGTTGTTGGCGGCGACGTCCAGCTCGCGACGCAGGATCATCTGCTTCGACAGACCGACGTAGAGGGATGTGTCCATGGCCTTGGCCTTAATCGATGCGCCTCACTTGGCCGCACCCCCGCTGCAACACTCGCGCCAATCCAAAAAGACAATAAAAACAACAATTAAGTTGGTTAATTTCCTGCCTAGGGACGATCTTCGCCCGGCAAAATTTGCAGCCTTTCGGGAAGGTTAAAAACCAGTCCTTAACCAAACCGGCGCGATTGATCGGGTGACGAAGCAAACAGGCCGCACGCGGCCTTGCGGGGTGCTGCGACGCCATGGCCAAGGACGCGCCAAAGAAGACGGAAGCGGCGGACGAGTCCGCCGAGGGCGAAGCCGAGGGCGGCGCCAAGAAGAAGCTGCCGATGATGCTGATCATCATCGGCGCGGTGGTCGCCGTGCTCGTGCTCGGCGGCGGCGGTACGGCCGCCTTCCTGATGATGGGTCACAAGGACCCCGCCGCGGCGGGCAAGCAGGCCAAGGCCAAGCCCAAGGACGAAAAGAAAGGCGACAAGAAGGACGACAAGAGCGGCATCGTGGTCGCCGACGGTCCCGACGGGGTGGTCTTCTTCACTCCGCCCGACATCGTCGTGAACATGCAGACGGCCGATGGGCGTCCGACCTTCCTGAAGCTGAAGCTGACCTTCGAGCTGCCCGACAAGGCCACCGCCGACGACATCGAGCCGGACATGCCGCGTCTGCAGGACATGTTCCAGACCTTCCTGCGCGAGCTGCGCCCCGAAGACCTGCAGGGCAGCCAGGGCAGCTACGAGCTGCGCATGGAGCTCCTGAGGCGCGTCAATCTCGTCGTCGCGCCGGCCAAGGTGAACACGGTCCTGATTGAGGAGATGCTGATCAACTAGGGCTACGGTCCTGGTTCGGCGCACCCATGGCGGACGACAACGACATAGAGCAGGGCGGCGAGGCCGGTGGCGGGTCGGGGGCGTCCGCGTGGGAAACCGGCGCGCCGTCGGCGGCCACGGAGCGCCTGCTCAATCAGGATGAGATCGACAGCCTACTCGGCTTCGACCTCTCCGACGACGAAGGCAGCGACCGCAACGGCATCCGCGCGATCATCAACTCGGCGTTGGTCTCCTACGAGCGGCTGCCGATGCTGGAGATCGTCTTCGACCGCCTGGTGCGGTTGATGACCACCTCGTTGCGCAACTTCACCTCCGACAATGTCGAGGTCTCCCTCGACAACATCTCGTCGATCCGCTTCGGCGACTATCTGAACTCCATCCCCCTGCCGGCGATCCTGTCGGTGTTTCGCGCCGAGGAGCTGGACAACTACGGCCTGCTGACCGTCGATTCCAACCTGATCTACTCCATCGTCGACGTGCTGCTGGGCGGACGCCGGGGCACGGCGGCCATGCGCATCGAGGGCCGGCCCTACACCACCATCGAGCGGGTGCTGGTGCAGCGGATGGTCGAGGTGGTGCTGGCCGACGCCAAGGCGGCGTTCGAGCCCCTGACCCCGGTCAATTTCAAGCTCGACCGGCTGGAGACCAACCCCCGCTTCGCCGCCATCGCCCGGCCTGCCAACGCCGCCATCCTGGTCAAGCTGCGCATCGACATGGAGGATCGCGGCGGGCGCATCGAGCTGTTGCTGCCCTACGCCACCCTCGAGCCGATCCGCAAGATGCTGCTGCAGCAGTTCATGGGCGAGAAGTTCGGCCGCGACAACATCTGGGAAGGTCACTTGGCCACCGAACTCTGGACCACCCAGACCGAGGTGATGGCCGTGCTCGACGAGCAGGTCGTGGGCCTTCGCACGGTGCTCGACCTCAAGGTCGGCGACACCTTCGTGCTCAACGCCACCGCCGACAGCCTGATCGAGCTGCGCGCGGGCTCCATCACCCTGACCCGCGGCCGCATGGGCCGGCGCAACCACAACATCGCCGTCCGTGTCGAGGCGCCGCTGACGCCGGCGGCCAAGACCGCCCTGCAGAGGATCGAATGAGTCCGGTTTCCCTGGTCATGAACCTGCTGCTCGCGGTCCTGCTGCTGCTGGCCCTCGGCTTCGGCTGGCGGCTGGAGCGCCGGCTGAAGGCGCTGAAGGCCGGCCACGCCGACTTCACCAAGGCGGTCGCCGATCTCGACCGGGCGGCGCTGCACGCCGCGAAGAGCCTAGCCGACCTGCGCGCCACCACCGACGAATCCATCGACCTCTTGTCCAGCCGCATCGAGCGGGCGCGGGAGCTGACCGGCAAGCTGGAAAAGCTCAACGACGAGGCGGCCGGCACGGCCGAGCGCCTGGCGGCCCCGCGTCGGGAGGCGCCGGCCCGCGAGCCCCTCGAGCGATCGCCCTCGCGCGCGATCCCGCCCGCGCAGCCCCGGTCCAGGGCGCCCGAATCGCGTCTCGCCGACCCCGGCGCGGCGGTTGAAAACCTGATCCTAAGGCTTTCAGAGCAAGACATGATCGATCAGGCGCCCGCGCGCCGCGCTGAGGTCGCGCCTCGGCCATTGCGCGCACGGGCGCCGATCGACGACGACCTGTTCGAAGGCCCCGCCCCAGGCGGCCTTCGCAATCCGACTGGAGCTCGCCGATGAGCCGCGTTCCCCGCCTCCTGCCCCTCGTCGGGGTCGCCGCCGCCGGCGTCCTGGCGATCACCCTCGTCCGCGGCGGCCCGCAGATGTTCGGCGCCGCCAAGGCCCTCGCCGAGGACGTCGCCTCGCCTTCGAAATCCGCCATGCCGGTCGCCGCGGCGGCCAGCGCCGCGCCCAAACCTGCCGCGCCGGTTTGCGCCCCCACCGCCGCCGAACTCGCCAAGGAGGCCGGCCTCTCCCCCGCCGAACTGCAGGTGCTGCAGAGCCTGGGCGCCCGTCGCGGGGAGTTGGATCAGCGGGAAGGCGACCTCGACACCCAGGTGCAGTTGATCGCCGCGGCCGAGGCCAAGCTCGACGCCCGCATCAAGGAGATGAACGGCCTCAAGGACGACATCAACGGCCTCCTTGGCCAGGCCGACCAGCAGCAGGAGGCCGAGACCGCCCGGCTGATCCGCGTCTACGAGGCCATGAAGCCCAAGGACGCCGCCGGCCGCATCTCGCTGATGGACGACAGCGTGCGCCTGCCGATGACCGCGAAGATGAAGGAGCGCGCCCTGTCTGCGATCCTGGCGCAGATGTCGCCCGAGGACGCCAAGTCGCTGACCGAGAAGCTGGCCAAGCGCGTGGGTGGTTCGGCGGCGATCACCAACGCCCGCGCCGCGCTCAACCCGCCCGCTCAGGCTGCTGCGACGCCCCCAGCGCCGAGCGCCGCCGCAACGCCTCCGCCCGCCGCCAGCGCCGCGGCGCCGGCCGCATCCGACACACCGGCCAAGCCCAAGCCGCACCGCGCCGCCCACGCCAAGGCCAAGCCGAAGCCCAAGGCCAAGCCCACCGCCCAGGCCGCCC
>PLSW01000170.1 GCA_003165275.1 Caulobacteraceae bacterium | reverse complement strand
CTCATCCGTCGCGCATTCGCGCGCCACCATTCTCCCGCGAGGGGAGAAGGCCTAGATTTCTGGTCTTCTTGGTTCGGTTTAGCGTCCCACTCGAACATGTGTGCATCGCCTAGCCGCGTGCGGGGAGGACAATAGCGGTGAAGGCTGTCCCCCTACCGCGCCGCGCGCAGCAGCAGATGCAACCCGATGGCGATCAGCGCCCAGAGCTCTAGATTAAGGGCGACCGCCTGCATTCGAGGCCAATGAAACCGCACCTGAATGCTCCTCCGGCTGTTCGTTACCGAACTTAGCCCACGGTAGAGTCAGGACGCGCCGCGACGCAATAGCACAGCCGGCGCCGTCGCCAGCAAGATCCATAGGTAGAGTCCGAGGCTCCTGCGCCGGGCGTAGAACACGTCCATCGCCACCCGCCGCCGGTAGCCGACGTCGTTGCGGCCGCTGATCTGCCACAAACCCGTTATTCCAGGCTTGTTTGCGCAGTAGTGGGCGAAGTAGCGGCCATAGCGGGGGATCTCCGCCTCGACGATGGGACGGGGCCCGACCAGGCTCATGTCGCCGCGCAGGACGTTCAGGAACTGCGGCAATTCGTCCAGGCTTGAGCGCCGCAAAAAGACGCCGAGCGGGGTGATCCGGGGGTCCTGGCGCAGCTTGTGGTCGCGGGCCCATTCGATCCGGGCCTGCGGGTCGCTGGCCAGAAGATGATACAGGCGCTCGTCGGCGTCCGTGCGCATGCTGCGAAACTTCAGGCATTTGAACCGCCGCCCGCCCTCGCCCAGCCGCGAATGGGCGAACAGGGCCGGTCCGCCGTCCTGCAGCCGGACCACCACCGCGATGAACAGGAAGATCGGCGCCAGGAACAGCAAGGCCAGCAGCGACAGGCCGACGTCGAAGACGCGATAGAGGCTGAGCCGCTGGGCGCCGCCGCCGACCTGGCCTGGCGCCGCAGCGCCTGGGCTGGGAGGGCAGTTGTGCTCAGTTCGAAACATTCAGGTCCTCGACATAACGTCGTTCAGGGGCCGGCCCAAGCAAAAGCATCCAAGTCCCTACGGTCGCGTTCGTTCGCAACGTTAGTGGCCCGTTACCGGCGCTTTGGAACCTGACCGAACCGTGATCGGCGGCGCGGCGCTACCAACAACACCTGGGGGCAAAGGTCGATCCGAATTCGCCGCCGATGCTCCCACGGGGGCGTCGAACCGGAAGCAGCGCCGGGTCCGGCGTGGCCGATATGCGGGCACCGCCCTCCCGCCGTGGAACGATCCGGCCCGCGGGGCGATCAAAGGGCTACACCTGCCGCCCCGCAATGGTCTATGGGACCCCAGCCGAGGCGCTTTCCGGAGGTTTCATGTTTTCCGCCCCGCGATCCGATCTCCTCACCAACACCCTGGCGTATGAGACCACGCCGCTGGTCAAGGCGACGGGCTTTCGCGAATATGACGCCCGCTGGCTGTTCGGGCCCGACATCAATCTGCTGGGCATTCAGGCCCTGGGCCTGGGCCTGGGAACCTACATCCAGGGTCTCGGCGCGAGCCGGATCGTGGTCGGCCACGACTATCGCTCCTATTCCCTGTCGATCAAGCAGGCCCTGACCCTGGGCCTGATCGCGGCGGGATGCGAGGTGCTGGACATCGGCCTCGCCCTCTCGCCCATGGCCTATTTCGCCCAGTTCGATCTCGACGCCCCCTGCGTGGCCATGGTCACCGCCAGCCACAACGAGAACGGCTGGACCGGGGTGAAGATGGGCGCGGCGCGGCCGCTGACCTTCGGCCCGGTGGAAATGGGCGCCCTGCGCGACATCGTGCTCGGCGGCGCCTTCAAGGAGCGCCCCGGTGGCAAGCTCACCCGCGTCGATGGCGTGATGGACCGCTACATCGCCGACGCCGCAGCCCGGGTCAGCCTCACCCGGCCGCTGAAGGTGGTCGCCGCCTGCGGCAACGGCACCGCCGGCGCCTTCGCCCCCCAGGCCCTGCGCGCCATGGGCGTGGCGGAGCTGATCGAGATGGACTGCGACCTCGACTGGACCTTTCCGAAATACAATCCCAATCCCGAAGACCACATCATGCTGCAGGCCATGGCCAAGACCGTGCGGGAGACCGGCGCGGACCTAGCCCTCGGCTTCGACGGCGACGGCGACCGCTGCGGGGTGGTGGACGACACCGGCGAGGAGATCTACGCCGACAAGATCGGCCTGATGCTGGCCCGGGACCTCGCCCCCCTGCATCCGAACGCCACCTTCATCGTCGATGTGAAGTCCACCGGCCTCTACGCCACCGACCCGGTGCTGGCCGCCAACGGCTGCACCACCATCTACTGGAAGACCGGCCACAGCTACATCAAGCGCAAGACGGCCGAGGTCGGCGCCCTGGCCGGGTTCGAAAAGAGCGGCCACTTCTTCTTCAACGCTCCCCTCGGCTACGGCTACGACTGCGGCCTGATCGCGGCGGCGGCGATCCTGGCGATGATGGACCGCAACCCCGGCAAGACGCTCAGCGAGATGAAGACCGCCCTGCCGGTGGCCTACACCTCCATGACCATGTCGCCGCACTGCTCCGACGAGACCAAGTACGGAGTTGTCGATTCGGTGGTCGCCGACTACCAGGCCCTGGCCGCCGCCGGCGGGGAGATCCTGGGGCGGAAGATCAAGGAGGTGATCACCGTCAACGGGGTGCGCGTCGCCCTGGAGGACGGCTCCTGGGTGCTGGTCCGCGCTTCGTCCAACAAGCCGGAAATCGTGGTGGTGGTCGAAAGCACCCGGTCCGAGGACGACATGCGCGCCCTGTTCCGCCAGGAGGTCAAGCCGCGCCTCGCCAAACAGCCGGGCGTTGGCCCCTATAACCAGGAGGTCTGAGGCTCCGATGAGCAAGCCCATTCGCAAGGCGGTCATGCCGGTCGCCGGTCTCGGCACCCGTGTGCTCCCCGGCGCCAAGACCGTGGCCAAGGAACTGCTCAACGTCGTCGACCGGCCAATTATCGCCTATGCGGTGGCCGAGGCCCGCGCGGCGGGGATCGAGCACATCGTCATGGTCACCGGCCGGGGCAAGCAGGCCCTGGAGGACTATTTCGACCATCACATCGAGCTGGAGGCCCAGCTCGCCGCCAAGGGCAAGACCGAGCTGCTGGCGGAAATCCTCGCCGACCTGCCCAAGGCCGGGGAGATGAGCTTCGTGCGCCAGATGCGCCCCCTGGGCCTCGGCCACGCCGTCTGGTGCGCCCGCGACCTGATCGGCGACGAGCCCTTCGCGGTGATCCTGCCCGACATGCTGATGGCCGCCGAGCGCCCGGCCCTGGCCCAGGCGGTGGACGCCTACGACAAGGTCGGCGGCAATATCATCGTGGTCGAGCCAGTGGCGGAGGAGGACACCCACCGCTACGGCGTCGTCGCCCTGGAGGGCGGCCGCGAGAACTACGCCGGCCGCGGCGCGCCGACCCGGATGCAGGCCATGGTCGAAAAGCCGGCGCAGGGAACTGCTCCCAGCAATCTGATCGTCAGTGGCCGGTACATCCTGCAGCCGGAGATCTTCGATCTGCTCTCCGCTCAGGAGGCGGGCGCCGGCGGCGAAGTTCAACTGACCGACTCTATGGTCAAGCTGATGGCGACCCAGGACTTCCACGCCCTCGAATACGACGGGGTCACCTACGACTGCGGCGACAAGATCGGCCTCCTGCGCGCCAACGTCGCCTTCGCCCTGATGCGCCCCGACCTCGGCGCCGAGGCCCGGTCGGCGGTCGAAGCCCTGCTGCGGGCCTAGGGTTTGACCGGCGGTTCCGCGCGGCGGCGCATGGCGCTCCTGGACCGGGACGGCGTTCTGAACGTCGACACCGGCTATCCGCACGAACCCGAGAAGCTGATCCTCATCGGGGGCGCGGCGGCGGCGGTCCGGCGGCTCAACGAGACCGGGCGGCTGGTGGTGGTGGTGACCAACCAGTCCGGGATCGGACTGGGCTATTACGACGAGGCGGCGATGGACCGGTTCCATGCGGCCATCAATACGGCCTTCGCCCCGGAGGGCGGCCATATCGACGCCTTCTATTTCGCGCCGTATCACGCCAATGCGGTGATCGAGCGGTTTCGGGATCCGGATCATCCCGACCGCAAGCCCAATCCCGGCATGATCATCCGGGCCCTGAGCGACTTCCAGGTGGACCCTCGCAACGCCCTGCTAATCGGCGACCGCGACACCGACATCATCGCCGCCGAGCGGGCGGGCGTGCGGGGCTATCTGTTTCCGGGCGGGGATCTCGACGCCTTCGTGGCGTCCGTACTGTCCACGGAGGACGGCAAAAACTAGGCCGCCGGCCCCCGCGCTGCGAGGGCCGGCGTCCGCATCGGGATCAGTCGATCCCGGCTTCCTTGCGGGCGGCCATCAGGTCCACCAGATTGCCCCAGTTCAGCGACGACTGGATCTGGGCGTAGATCGGGGCCAGCCAGTTCTGGGCGTTCCATTGGCCCAGGGTCTTGGCCGGCAGGCTGCGCAGCTTTTCTTCGTCGATGCTCTTGAAGCCGTTCAGCACGAAGCTGCCGCCGGCCTTCAGCTCGGCGTTGGCCTGACGCTCGATCAGCAGGCCCGCGTCGAACAGCGCCTTGGCGAACGGCTTCGTGGCCAGGGCCGCGGCGTGATACGACTTGCAGAACTCCAGCGCCCGCTCGGTCACCACGGTCGGCTTGCCGCTCTCGAACAGCTTGTGGCCGCCCTTCTTGGCGATGACCTTGGGCGTGTCGTCCAGGCACAGGGACAGTTCGCTCGCCTCGGTGTTCTCGGCGAAGATGAACGGATAGCGGCGGACGTAGGCCGGGATGTAGACGCCGGGCTTCCAGCGACCCTTGCCGTCGACGAACAGATTGTCCGCCTGCAGGCCGACGATGGCCACCGGATAGGTGTCGTCGCCTTCGCCGAGGAAGCCGATCGGGTAGTCGCGGGCGACCAGCGGGAACTCGACCAGGTTGATCGGAATCGCGTTGGACGCCCGCGCGAAGCCCAGATCGTCCAGTTCCTGAAGGGCGAGATCCGCGTGGCGGACCGAATCCAGCAGCATCGGCTTGTCGTAAAACAGGGTGGGCATGGGTCTTGTGCTCTGACAGTCGTTGAAAGGTTGAGAAACGAAACAGGGGTGAAGGACGGCAGGGTAGGCGGGGGGTGAGTCTCGCCCGTTAACGCCCTCTTAACCACAAGCCGTGGGGGGTGCGCCAGCGTCAGGGTGGCGATGTCCTGCGGCGCGGCGCATTGGCCGCGGCGGACCGTCCGCGCCCCGCGCCGCGGGATGTCCGGTCCGGGGGCTGGGACGCCAGGGCGGCCTGCTCGTCCGCCTGCCGCGCGGCGCGGGGGGTCATGGCGTAGGCCTGGCGGAAATGCCGGTTGAACTGCGACAGGTCGTTGAAGCCCACCGAAATGGCGATGTCGGCGATGGTCTGGCGGGGGTGGCCGTTGGCGGCGAAGGCGCGCCGGGCGGCCCGCAGACGCAGGGCGACCAGCTCCTGCCGGAACGAGCGGCCGGTCTGTTCCAGCAGCTTGTGGGCGTAGCGCACCGAGATGCCCAGCTCCTCGGCCATGGAGGCCGGCGTCAGCACGGCGTTGGCGTAGTTGCGCTCGAGATAGCGGATGATTTCGTCGGCGCGCGCGGCCGCCAGGGCCGAAAGCGACACCGGCGCCGGCGGCCGCTCCGCCAGGCACAGGCCGACCAGGGCCGCCGCGGCGTCCAGGATCGGCGCCACGCGCCCCGGGCGCACCTCGCCGGCGGCCGACAGCCCGACCAGGAAGTCGTAGATCAGCCGGCCGGCCAGCGAGGCGTGGAACACCGCGCCGCCGGCGGGGATGGCCTCGGCGGCGATGAAGCGCGGGGCCAGGAGGTGGATCGGCAGGGCCAGGGTGATGACGCGGGCGGGGGAGCGGGTGGTCACCGCCGCGTCGGCCGAGGCCGGCCGAATCACCACATGGCCCGAGCGCAGGGCGGCGTGGACCTCGCCGCCGCAGGCGAGGTCGGCCACCCCGTCGACGACGGCCTGCAGGAACACCATGCGCGCGGACACCGCGCCGGGATGGTCGCTCAGGGATAGTCTGATCGCGGACAGGTCGACCAGGCTGGCCGCCCCGAGCGGCGTGCAGGCGCCGCCCCCGAGGAGGGCGTCTTCCGGCATGTTCAGCGTGAGGACCCCGCCCCAGGCCGTCTCGCCCTGTTCGTCGATGGGCTCGCTGCGGGACGGGTCAGCCGCGCCCGGCGATTGTTCGGCGGCTGCCGGCATCAATGGCGTGCGCACGCTTGGTTCTCCCCCATGGCGAGTTTGTAGCGGACTCGTTCCGCTCTTTCCAAGGGGGCAGGGGCGCGACCCATCGCCATCAGCACGTCCGCAAGCGACGATCCTGTTGACGACCTGGGGATAAGTGACGACGTCTTTCGAGCGCGTTCAGTTAGGTTTTGCGGGAAATACTCAATTGGTGAACGAAGTCTGAACTTCAGCTATTCCAGGCAATGTACTCTTAACGTTCAGCTGTCGTAACCTCAACTGTTCAAGGCTTATTGCAGAATGTGGCCGCAGTTGGCTCTGATTTTGGATTAAGCACCAAGATTGAGCGCCGCCAGGGCGGGCAATCGCGAAAAAAGCGAGTTTTTCAACCCGGAAAGCACGAATTACCAGCCGCGCCGGGGCGTGTCGGCCGCAAATGGTCATTCCCTGGTCCAAATTTGAACAATAATGCGCTAGCTGCATAGTTTGTAGGCCCTTGAACACCAAGACCGGGCTGGTTTTTCCCCCTAAAAGCGACGTACGACCCGATTTTCGCGATTCGGGGAATGGGCGCATTGCGCCTTTTGAGATTGGGGATTTACGTATGTCAAACGCTCGTGGCGCGCGATCGAACCGCTTTGAGGTCGTCAAAGTCGGTCCCGTCGGCGATGTCTCGCCGGACCTCGCCGCCCCCCAATCCGCGGCCAGGGCGGAGCTGACCTACCGGGACAAACTGACCGCCACGACGGCGGTCGGGGTGGCCATGCAGGTGGTCAGCCTCAGGTTCCGCCTGAACTTCAACCGCACGAAAATCCCGCACCGCCGCAATCGCGTCGTGGTCCGCCAGAGCGGTCTGCGCGGCTTCGCGGCGATCGCCTCGGTCCTGTTGCTCGGTTCGGCCTTCGCCCCAGAGGCCGCCTGGGCTCAAGCCGTCGACGCCGCTGGCGGCGTCGGTAGTTCCAACACCACCGGTTCCGGCGCGGTCACCACCGGCCAGGTCTCCACCGGCTCGACCGTCCTGCTCGACGGCGGCGCCAACGGCGGCGTGCAAGGCACGGCCCTCGCCAGCGACACCATCACCATCAGCGGCGCCACTATCGCCAACTCGTCGGGCATCCCGTCGTCCAACGCGCTGCAGTTCTCGGGCGCCGGCAATCTGGCGGCGGTGTTCAACACCGGGCCGAGCAGCCTGACCGGGACCCTCGACGGCCTGAACATCAACTCGACCAACGGCACGGTCACCGTCAGCGAAGCGACGACCGGCAACACCTTCGTCGGCAACTACGGCGTCTTCGCCGTCGGCAACGCCGGCGCGACGGTCACCCTGGGCGCGGACACCATCAAGTCGGACCTCAGCTCGGGCAGCACCTCGGGCGCCGGCGTCCAGGCCGACAGCACCGTCGGCTCCGTCTCCATCACCTCGGCGGCGACCATCGGCCCGCGGGTCGGCGGCGGTAACTTCGACAAGGGCCTCTACGCCAAGGTCGACAGCGGCGCCGGCTCCGCGTCGATCACCAACAGCGGCGCCATCACCGCCAACTTCGGCCTGGTCGGGCTGAACGCCGGCGCGGGCAATGTCACCGTCACCAACACCGCGGGCACGATCAACGCGCTCACCGCCGACGGAATTCTCGCCTGGGCCGAAGGCGCGGGCAACACCGACGTCGAGGTCAGCGGTGGCACGATCAACGGCGGCGTCGGCAATTTCGGCGTCTTCGCCCAGTCCACCACCGGCACGAACACGATCAACATCACCGGCGGCACGGTCACCGGCGGCATTTCCGCCTCCGGCGGCGTGACCACGGTCAGCATCGGAACGGGCGCCGCGGCCTCGGGCCCGATCACCCTGACCGGCGGCGGCGGCTCCGACGTCATCAACCTGTCCAGCGGCGCCACCCTCTCCAGCCTCGGCGCGGTGTCCGGCGCCTCCGGAACCCTGAACCTGCTCAGCGGCGGCTCGGCGACCCTGAACGGCGCCCTGACCGTGTTCTCGCAGGTCAACGTCCAGGGCGGCCTGTGGACCCTGACGGCCGCCGAGAGCTACACCGGCGCCACCGCCATCAACGGCGGGACCCTGGCCCTCAGCGGCGCGGGCGCCATCGCCAACAGCGGCAACCTGACCCTGGCCGGCGCCGGCAGCTTCGACATCTCCGCCACCACGGCGGGCGCCACCATCGAGAGCCTCGCCGGCTCCAGCGGCACGTCGGTCGTCCTCGGCGGCAAGACCCTGACCGACCAGCAGACGGGCTCCGCGCCCCCGGTCAACACCACCTTCGCCGGGGTGATCTCCGGCGCCGGCGGCGCGCTGAGCCTCACCGGCATTGGCGCCCTGACCCTGTCGGGGGTCAACACCTATACCGGCGCCACCACCGTCAGCGCCGGGACCCTGGCGCTCAGCGGCTCGGGCTCGATCGCCACCAGCAGCGCCCTGACCCTGTCCGGAACCTCGATCTTCAACATCTCCGCCACCACCGCCGGCGCGACCATCGCCAACCTGACGGGCGCGGTCGGCAACACGGTGGTGCTGGGGTCCGAGGCCCTGACCGACACCCAGTCCGGCTCCACCACCTTCGCGGGCGTGATCAGCGGCGCCGGCGGCTCCGTCAGCGTCGGCGGCACGGGGACCCTGACCCTGTCGGGGATCAACACCTACACCGGCGGCACCACCCTGACCGGCGGCGCTCTCGACATCACCGGCTCGGGCACCCTCGGCGCGGCGAGCAATCACCTGTATGTCTACGGCGGGACCCTCGATCTGGGAACCACGACGCAGACCGTCAATGGCGGCGTGGTCCTCGTCGGCGGCACGATCCAGAACGGCACGGTGACCGGCACCGGAATCGTCTCGCTGGAGAGCGGGACGATCAGCGCGGTGGTGGCCGGAACCGAACAGGTCGTCAAAAGCTTCGCCGGCACGGCGACCCTGTCCGGCGTCAACACCTATACCGGCGGCACCACGGTGGTTGCGGGGACCCTGGACGTCACCGGTTCGGGCACCCTCGGCGCGATCGCCAACGCCCTGACGGTGGACGGCGGGACCGTGGATCTGGGAGGCACCACCCAGACACTCAATGGCGGTGTGTACCTGTCGAGCGGCACGATCCGGAACGGCACGCTGGACTCCAGCACCGCCTTCGTGTCCGGGACCGGCGCGACCACGGTCAGCGCGTCGCTCGGCGGGGCCGCCTACCTGACGGTGCAACCCACGGGCACGCTGACCCTGTCGGGCGCCAACAGCTACTCCGGCTCCACGACGGTCGACGGCGTGCTGGACATCACCGGCGCGGGCACCCTCGGCCTGACGGGCAACAGCCTGACGGTCGGCTCCGGCGGGACCGTGGACCTCGGGACCACCACCCAGGTTTCCAACGGCGGCGTGACCCTGACCAGCGGCACGATCCAGAACGGCACGCTGGACACCACCGCGACCTTCGGCCTGCAGTCGGGAACCGTCAGCGCGGTCCTGGGCGGAACCGGCAACCTCAACAAGACCACCGCCAGCACGGTCACCCTGTCGGGCGTCAACACCTTCACTGGCTCGACCAGCATCGTCGCCGGCACGCTGGCGCTGAGCGGCTCCGGCTCCCTGGCCTCCAGCAGCGGCGTCACCCTCAATGGCACGGCCGCCCTCAGCATCTCCGGCCTGAGCGCGGGGACCACGGTCAAGAGCCTCGTCAGCGGCACGTCGACCACCACGGTGGCCCTCGGCGCCAACACCCTGACCGACACCGACAGCGGCACGCACACCTTCGCCGGCGTCGTCGGCGGAACCGGCGGCTTCACCTTCGACGGCTCGGGCCAGCTGACCTTCACCCAGGCGCAGACCTACACCGGCGCCACCAACATCAGCACCGGCACCCTGGTCATCGACGGCGGCGGCTCGACCTTGGCCGCCTCGTCCAGCGTCACCATCGCCGGCGGGGCCAGCCTGACCCTGGGCGACAACGAGGCCCTGGCCACCCTGGGCGGCGCCGGCACCCTCAACCTCGCCAACTTCACCGCCACCCTCGGCTCAGGCGGCGCCAACAGTGTCTTCAGCGGCGTCGTCACCGACACCGGGGCCGGCACCCTCGACAAGACCGGCTCGAACACCATCGAGCTGACCAACGCCGGCAACGCCTTCACCAACCTCAAGATCGACGCGGGCACGCTGCAGGTCACCTCCGACTCCGCCCTCGGCGGCAGCGCCGTGACCCTCAACGGCGGCACGCTGGAGCTGGGTGGCAATGTCGTCGCCTACAGCTCCGCCTTCTCGATCACGGCCGATTCGAGCATCGTGGTCACCTCCGGCACGGAGACCATCAGCAGCGCCCTCACCGGCGCCCACAACCTGACGATCGGCAACGGGACCGTCGGCGGCACGCTGGACCTGACCAACAACAACGCCGGCTTCTCCGGCGCCCTGATCGTCGACGGCACCACCCTTGAAGCCGGCGTCACCGGCGCCTTCGGCACGGGCACGGTCTACGCCCTCGATCCGACGATCATCCTCGCCAACGGCGTGACCGTCTCCAACGCCTTGGTGCTGGAAGACCCCTCGAAGGGTCCGACCAA
>PLSW01000255.1 GCA_003165275.1 Caulobacteraceae bacterium | reverse complement strand
GGTGCCAGGGCTATTCCGAGCCCGGTTCTGGATCGGACCTCGCCTCCCTGTCCATGAAGGCGGAACGGGACGGCGATGATTACGTCCTCAACGGCTCCAAGATCTGGACCACCTACGCCCAGTGGGCGGACTGGATGTTCTGCCTGGTGCGCACCAGCCAGGAGGGCCGGCCGCAACAGGGCATCTCCTTCCTGCTGCTGGACATGAAGACCCCGGGCATCACCATCCGCCCCCTGCCCACCCTCGACGGGCCGATGCCGGGGGAGGAGGAGATCAACCAGGTCTTCTTCGAGAACGTCCGCGTGCCGGTGACGAACCGCATCGGCGAGGAGGGCCAGGGCTGGACCTACGCCAAGTACCTGCTGCAGTTCGAGCGCGGCAACGCCTACGCCCCCGGCCTCAGCCACATGCTCGACAAGGTCAAGACCATCTCCAAGGCCGAGGCCGCCGACGGCGCCGGCCGGATGCTCGACGACCCGGATTTCCGCCGCAAGCTGGTCGACATGCAGATCAAGGTCGAGGCGATCAACGCCACCGAGCTGAAGGTCTTCGCCGGCCGCGCCACCGGCCAGGCCATGGGCCCGGTCTCCTCGATGCTGAAGCTGGAAGGCTCCCAGGCCCAGCAGGCCCTGACCGAGCTGGCGCTGGAGGCCGTGGGCGTCTACGGCCAGCCGTTCATCCAGGACACCTGGGCGGCCCTGCGCGGCGAGACCAACGTTGCCCGCCCCGGCCCGGACTACGCCGCCCCCGCCGCGCCCATGTACTTCAACTACCGCAAGACCTCGATCTACGCCGGCTCCAACGAGATCCAGCACAACATCATGGCCAAGATGATTTTGGGGCTTTAGGGCCGGCTCAAAGTTGCTGCGGCGGCGCGATCAGCGCCGCTGTGTGCGTCGACGGGGCGAGCACCAGGGCGCTCACCCCCGCGGCGGGCGGCGTGCTGAAGCCGGAGGCGCTGAGCTGGTTGAACAGGGCGGCGCTGGGCGCCGCCGTGGCGTCGCCGATCGAGGCGCCGCCAGTTGGAGTGAGGATGCCGACTCCTGTGCTGGCACCCGAGTTGGTGAAGGTCCCGGATGACGCCGTTATCGAGCCGCTCGATGTATCAGCGACCGCGCCCGCGCTGGCGTCGCCCACCGAGCTATCCGACAGGGTCAGCTGGCTCCCCCCTGCGACGAACGCATAGTCCCCCGCGCCCAGGGTCTCGCCGCCGGTGAGGCTGAAGGTCTCGGACGCATCCCCCGTGGCGACCACCTGCCACTCGGTGGAATTGACCTGCACCAGATGCGCCCCGGCGGCATAGCCCTCGAAATCGATGACGTCGTGGATCGCGCCGCCCAGGTTCAGGGTGTGCAGGCCGGCGATGGCGTCCCCGGCGAGGGTCCCCGGGGTGAAGATGAAGGTGGTGGAATGGGCGCTGGCGGCGGTGAAGGTTTGCGCCCCGCCGGCCTGGCCCCAGATGAAATAGCTCTGGCCGCCGTTGGCGGCGGTGTCGACCTCGGAGAGCTGGTTCCAGGTGGCGCCATAGGTGTCCAGCTGGTCGGTCAGGGCGCCGGAGGTGAAGGGGGCGTCGATGGTCGCGCCCAGGAAGGTCCAGCTTCCGTTGAACGACTGGGTGGTGGTCTGGCCATTGGCCACGGTGGCGATGGTGGCCGAGGTCTGCTGCCAGCTGGCGTTGAAGTTCTGCGACTGCACCGCCCCATCGGTCAGGGTGGTGGTCAGGTTGGCCGAGGTCTGGTTCCAGTTTCCGTCGAACGTCTGGGTCTGGGTCACCGCACCGTTCACGGTGGTGATGGTCGCCGAAAGCTGCACCCAGCTGGCGTTGAAAGTCTGCACCTGGGTCTTCGAGCCATTGACCGTGGTCACCACCGCCCCGGTCTGGTTCCAGCTTCCATCAAAATTCTGGACGACAGAGTTTCCGCCGCCCTCGGTGTTGGTGATCGAGGCGTTCAGCTGGTTCCAATTGCCGTCGAAGTTTTGAACCTGGGTGAAGGCGCCGTTCACCTGGGTGATGGTGGCGGCGGTCTGGGTCCCGGCGGCATTGAAATACTGGGTCTGGGTCTTGGCGCCGTTCACCGAGATCGTCTCGGTGGAGATCAGCGCGCCCGTCGGCGAGAAGGTCTGGATGGTGGTGACATTGCCGTTGACGGTGGTCGTGGTGGTGTTGGGGGCGGTGACCACGGGGGCGCTGGCCTGCACCACGACGTTGAAGTCGATGGGCTGGCTGACCGAGCCGCCGTTGTTGTCGCTGATCGTCACCGTGCCGGTGGCCACTCCCGCGAACCCGGCCGCCGGGGTGAAGACCACGGTCTGGTTGGCCGAATTGATGCTCAGGGTTCCCGCGCCCGCGAACGCGGCGTCCAGGCTGGCCGAAAGGATGGTGAGCGCGCCGGTGTAGTCGTTGGTGATCAGCCCGGTCAGGGCGGACTCGGCGAACGAGGCCTGGGCGCCGTTGGTGGCCGTCACGGTCGGCGTGGCGCCCGCCACCGGATTGCCCAGGGGCGCCAGCTGGTAGCCCAGCACGTCCATCACCTGCTGGTCGGTGGCCGAGACGTAGCCCGCCGCCCCGGTGAAGGCGCTGCCGTAGGAATCGCCATAGACGCTTGAGGCCCAGTCGCCCCCGTCGCCGCCGTTGTTCGGATCGTTGAACGGCAACTGCAGGGTCTTGCCGCCGTCGATGGAGAAATAGCCCGGGCCATAGGCGACGGTCCGCGCCCCCGTCGCGGTGAAGCGGAACAGGTCCAGCGGCGCATAGAGGTTGTAGCCGTTGAAGGTGATCGAGCCGCCGAGATAGTCGTAGCGCCCCAACACCTCGGCGATCTCGTGCTCGAGGGCGCCGACGGCGTCGTATTCCCCGGCCACGGCGCGGTTGGTCGGATCCCAGCTGAAGTTCAGCTTGCTGCTGATGCCGACGAAGCCGTCCTCTGGATCGGTGTAGCCCGGCTCCGATCCCAGGCCGAAGACCTGGGCCTGGGCGTCCGACACCCAGAACTGCCCGCCGTTGGTGGGGTCGGTGGTCGGCAGGTTGGCGATGGCGGTCTTGTCCGTCGGCGAGGTCGCCGCCGCGGTCAGCAGGCTGACCACGGAACTGAAGCTCTCGATATTGCCGTTGGTGCTGCTTTCCGCCGCCGCGCTGTTGGAGATCGTCTGGCCCTGGATCTCGCCGTAGCTGAAAACGATCGGCACCGTGATCGGATTGACGATCAGGTAGTCGTAGAACTGCACAGCGGCCTGGACGGCCTCCTTGAACCCCGCGGGGGCGTTGGCGGCGCTGGAGTCGTACTCGATGACAATGTTCACGACCGCACTCCAATCGACGCCCGGTCCGATTCAACTATATCGGCGCCGCTGATCTTCATACCCGGTTCGTCCCCTCAGCAATATAGGCGACCTTGGCGCAAGTCGCCGCAGCCCGCCCGCTGAGAACCCACCCGGATATCGGCGAAATCAAGACCGGGCGCCGTAGAGGGCCATGACGTCGCGCCGCAGCGCCGCCTGGCTTTCGGGGCGCGAATAGAACATGTGGCCCCCGGGGTAGACCCGCACCTCCAGCCGGTCCGCCGCCCCCATCTGCGGGATCTGCGCCACCACCATCTCGGTCTGGAAATAGGGGCAGGACAGGTCGTCGTAACCGTGGACGATCAGCGCCTTCATCTTCGGATCGATGGCCAGGGCCTCGCGCAGGTCGGAGGCCGATTCAATGCTGGTGAACCAGTGCTTTTCCCAGTGCTGGTTCACCTCCCCGTTCAGGGCCTCGTAGTGGGCGTCGACCTTCCAGCCCACCTGGCGCGTCACGAAGTCGACCATGGCCGAGGTGGTCGGGGCGTAGATGCCGTCCAGGATCGGATCGCCGGTGCGCTGTTCGGGGGCGAAGGGGTAGGGGTCGTAGGCGGTGACGTTGGAATCGTACCAGCTGCCCAGCCGGCCCTGGTCGCGATAGAGCTCGCGCAGGAAGGCGCGGCTCTCGATCCGCCCGCCCGCGCGGCGAACCTCCGTGGGGTCCAAGCCAGTATAGGCCGCGACCTTGGCGACGATCCGGTCGACGGCGGCCTGGTCGCGCACCCCGCGGAGCAGGTCGGTGATGTAGTCGGTGCGGGCGTAGGCCTCCACATCCGCCATCAGCGCCGGCGTCAGGGTCTTGCCCTGGCGCTCATAGTTGGCGGCGGTCATGGAGGGCAGGGTCGCGGCCCAGGACATGGGCGAGGTGTCCGGGTCGGCGGCGTTGCGCCCGTCCAGGGCCGGGGAGAGCATCACCACCCCGGAGACGCCCACCCCCATCTTGACCTGCAGATAGTGGGAGATCGCCGGGGCGCGGTAGCCGCCGTAGCTCTCGCCGACCACATACTTGGGCGAGGCCATGCGGCCGTTCTTCGACAGCCAGTCGTAGACGATGCGCGAGAGGTAGCTGATGTCCCCATCGATCGTGAAGAAGGTCTTGTCGGTCTCGTCCTGCTTGACCAGGGACCGCGAATAGCCCGTGCCGACCGGGTCGATGAAGACCAGGTCGGTGAAGTCGAGCCAGGTGCCGGGATTGTCGCGCAGCGCCACCGGGTCCGACGGGCTGTCGCCCTGGGCGCCGAACTGGATGCGCCGGGGCCCGATGGCCCCCAGGTTCAGATAGACCGACGCGGCGCCCGGCCCACCATTGAAGGCGAAGGTCACCGGCCGGTTCGGATCGTGCGGTCCGTCCAGGGTGTAGGCGGTGAACACCACCTCGGCGATCTTCTTGCCCTCGGCGTCGCGGACCGGCAGGGAGCCGACGGTGGCGGTGTAGCCCAGGGTCTTGGCGCCCAGATGGATGCTCTGATGAACCGAGGCGTCGGCGGGGAAGGGCGGCAGGCCGGGCTTGTCGGCCGCGGCCTCCGGCTTGGCCGGCGCGTCCGCCGCCCCGGCGCCGACGGAAAGGCTGAACGCCACGAGGGCCGTCGCGGCGGCGATGGCGGTGATCTGGAAACGTCGCATTCTGGTCCCCTGGCGCTGGCCGGCCGGCGCATCGCGCCTTCGATTTGGCCCGCAGCATTCCCTCGGAATCCCGCGCGGCGCCAGCCCATGACGCGCATTTGGCGAGCGGCGCGCGTCCCTGACAGGGTGCGTAGTTTTTCTGGACTGTCCATTTCCGTCCGAGCCGCTAGGGTCCGGCCACACTTCCTATCGCCTTACCGGAGCCCCCCGATGGCCGTCGACGCCCTGTTCAAACCGTTCGCCTTCAAGGACCTGAAGCTCAAGAACCGCGTGGTCATGGCGCTCATGACCCGGTCCTTCTCCCCCGGGGGCGTCGCCACGGCGGACGTGGCCGCCTACTACCGCCGCCGCGCCGAGGGCGAGGTGGGGCTGATCATCTCCGAGGGCACGGGGGTCAACCGTCCGGCGTCGCTGAACGATCCCAACATCCCGCGCTTCCACGGCGAAAAAGAGCTCGCCGCCTGGAAGACCGTCATCGACGCGGTCCACGCGGCCGGCGGGGCGATGGCGCCGCAGCTGTGGCACGTGGGGGCGGTGCGTTCGCGCGACCCCAACTTCAACCCCGGCCAATATGACAGCCCGTCCGGCCTTTCCAGCCCCGGCAAGAAGTTCGGCGAGGGAATGAGCGACGCCGAGGTGGCTGACGCCATCGCCGCCTTCGCCAGCGCCGCCGCCGCGGCCAAGTCGCTGGGCTTCGAGGCCGTCGAGCTGCACGGCGCCCACGGCTATCTCATCGACCAGTTCTTCTGGGACGGCACCAACGAGCGCGAGGACGCCTTCGGCGGCCCCGGCCTGCCCGGCCGCTCGCGCTTCGCCGCCGAGATCCTCAAGGCCGTCCGCGCCGCGGTGGGTCCCGACTATCCGGTGATCATCCGCCTGTCTCAATGGAAGCAGCAGGACTTCAACGTGAAGCTCGCCGAGACCCCGGCGGCCCTCGAGGCCTGGCTGCAGCCCCTGGTCGACGCCGGCGCCGACATCCTGCACTGCTCCCAGCGCCGCTTCTGGGAGCCGGAGTTCGAGGGCTCCGACCTCAACTTCGCCGGCTGGGCCAAGAAGATCACCGGGGTCCCGACCATCACCGTCGGCTCCGTCGGCCTGTCCGGCGAGTTCATCGCCGCCTATGCCGGCGAGGCCTCCAAGCCCGCCTCCCTGGACGAACTCCTGCGCCGCCTGGACCGCGGCGACTTCGACCTCGTCGCCGTCGGCCGCGCCCTGCTGCAGGACCCCAACTGGGCCGTGAAGGTCCACGAAGGCCGCACGGACGAACTGATGGACTTCGAGCGCTCGGCGATGGCCAGTTTGTCGTAGGTTCTTCGCTCCTCCCCCGCTTTGGCATCGCTTTGGCAGGGAATACCGACCTCTCCAGGACGAAGAGGCATCGAACCGAGGGCCAATTGACCTGGGCCTTCTCCCGCGAGGGGAGAAGGCCTCCTTTGTCTGTCCCAAAAACCGCTGTTGCGGCAACGCTATTTGAGACGCGTGAATCGCCTAGCCAAAAGGGGGGAGGAGCGGGGTTAGCCGCCGCCCCTCACCCACACTTGGA
>PLSW01000232.1 GCA_003165275.1 Caulobacteraceae bacterium | reverse complement strand
GAGCGCCACCTGTTCGAGGATCGCGCGACTGGAAGCCGTGGCGACCGTGCCGGGCTGGCCAAGGCGCTGGCCTTCATCAGACCGGGCGACTGCCTGGTGGTCTGGAAGTTGGACCGGCTCGGCAGATCGCTGCCGCATCTGCTGACCTCGGTGACCGATCTGAAGCAACGCGGCGTTGCCTTTCGTTCGCTGACCGAGCAGATGGATACCACCACGCCGCAGGGCGAGTTGTTGTTCCATATCTTCGGGTCGCTCGCGCAGTTCGAACGCTCCCTGATCCAGGAGCGGGTCCAGGCCGGGCTGGCCGCGGCACGGCGTCGCGGTCGGCATGGCGGCCGCCCCGCCAGCATCGGTGCCGAGAAGCTCGCCGCGGTGACGGCAGCGCTCGATGACGGCGCCACCAAGGCCGCGGTCTGTCGAACCTTCGGCATCAAGCGCAGCACCCTGATCGACTCCCTGGCCCGGATCGGCTGGTCTGCCGGGATCAAGGCCCGGGAGGCATGAGTGACGCGACGCCAACGACTGAGCGCAACCCAGATCGCGGAGCTGTTCGATCCGCCTACCGAGCAGCGCGAGTTGATCCGCCACTACACGTTGTCAGTGGTCGACGTGGCGGCGATCGGGCGCCGGCGCGGCGACCACATCCGACTGGCACATCCGCGAGGAAACCTACGCAGCGGCCCTGCGGTGTCTGCTCAGCCAGCATGAGCAAGAGCCATTCGCCGCCAATTTCGGCAGCGGCACGGCTTCGTCGTCGGACGGTCAGTTCTTCCGAGCCGCCGGCCTCGGCCGCGACGCCGGCCGCCGCAACGCCCACTACGGCCAACGGCCAGGGTTCAAGGTCTATACTCACCTCTCGGGCCGCTACGGACCCTATTTCAGCAAGCTGATAGCAGCGACGGCGAGCGAAGCGCTGCATGTGCTGGACGCGCTGGTTTACCACCAGGGCGACGTCACCATCCGCCGCCGCCACACCGACGGCGGCGGCGATTCCGAACATGTCTTCGCCCTGTGCACGCTGCTGGGCTTCCAGTTCGCACCCCGCATTCCCGACCTGAAGCACCGGCGGCTCTACAGCTTCGGCAAGCCATCCGACTACCCAACCCTGGAGCCGCTGATCGGCGGGCGGATCAATGTCGACTTGATCCGCGACTACTGGTCGGAAATCCTGCGCATCGTCGCTTCCATTCGGGCCGGCACCGTGTCTCCCTCCGTGATCATGCGGCAACTCGCCTCCTACCCCCGGCAGAATGGCGTCGCTGCCGCACTGCGGGAACTTGGCCGGCTGGAGCGAACGCTGTTCACACTAGATTGGATCGAGGACCCTGAACTCCGCCGTGAGACCGGGCAGGAGCTGAACAAGGGAGAAGCCCGCAACAGCCTGGCACGTGCCGTGTTCATCCATCGGCTCGGCGAAATCCGTGACCGCACCTATGAGAACCAGCAACACCGCATGTCCGGCCTCAATCTGGTCATCACCGCGATCATCCTGTGGAACACCAAATACCTCGAACGCGCCGTCGCCACGCTGCGCCAGACGGACAATGTCCCCGAAACCCTCTTGGGGCATCTCTCTCCGCTGGGCTGGGAGCACATCAACCTGACCGGAGACTATGTCTGGTCGCCATCAAAATACGCGTCGGCAAACCATGACGGATTGAAGCCGCCGCGCGGTGCTCCCGAGACGCTCAGCAAGGCGGCATGATGTTCACGTTCCGTCCCCTTATGCGTACCAGGAGGCCCGTTGGTTAGTTCCGGCCGTCCAGGGCAGCGACCCCAGCCTTATCTTCGCGCCCATGGGGCCGGGGGGAGGGGTCGAGACAAGACTCAATCCTTCCGCCCCCGGCCTCAGTACACCGGCCGGACCTCCAGGCGCAGTTCCGGCCAGCGGCTGCGCAGGTCGGCCAGAACGGGCCAGGGGGTCCAGTCGGCGCTCCAGAACCGCACTCGGAAGGCCGCCGCGTCGGGCAGCGTCTCCACCCGGCGCAGGGGCCAGGTGGTGCCCCAGTGTTGCCACAGCCAGGCGATCGCCCGTGGGTGGTCTTCGCCCAGGCCGAGGATGCCGGCCGGCACCGGCAGCAGGCGGTGCAGGTCGAACGGGCAGGCCCGGCTGTTGCCGACCCGGTCGAGCGCCGCCTCGTGGCGCGTCCAGGCGGCGTCGCGCAGTTGCCGGGCCAGGATGCGCGCGCCCTGGGCGCTGATGGCGCGATACGGCGGCGGCGGGGCCATCAGCAGGTAGAACCAATCCTCCTCTAGGCGGTCGTAGTCCATCGCCCACGGTACCACCCCGGCGCCGGCGGCGGCGGCGCGGAAGGCGGCGAGGTTCTCGGCCGGGCCGGTAACGGCGAGGGTGGTCTGCAGCCAGTCCGGTTGCGGCAGGGCCAGCGGGGGGAAGCCCGGGCAGGGGAGGGGGGCCGGTTGAGCGACGCCTGCCATCGCTACAGCCCGAGCAGGCCGGCCGGGCTGTCGGTCAGCAATTTCGCCCGCCGCACGTAGCCGCGCATGGTTTTCAGGTCGGCGTGGCGGGTATGCGCCATGATCTGTTCGTCCCGCGCGCCGGCCATGTAGGCCTCGGTCACGAAGCCCGCGCGCAATCCGTGCGGCGACAGGCGCTCGCCCGCCGGCACTTCGAGGCCGGCCTGGCCGGCGCGGCGCAGCAGGATCTGGCGCACCGCGTCGGGGTGCAGGCGGCGGTGCTCGATGTTGCCCCACAGGTCCACCTTGCGGAATACCGGGCCGAACTGGCAGTCCGAGGCCGCCAGCCAGGCCTCCAGCGCGCGCACCGGGCAGGTTTCGCGCCGCAGGCCGCGGGGAATGCCGATCTCCGCCCCTTCGCCGGCGGCGTCGGTCTTGCTGCGCGGCAGGGTCAGGCGCAGGCCGGCGTCGCGGATAACCAGGTGTTCGCGGTCGATGCCGACGAGTTCGCCGCGGCGCAGCGCGCCGGCGAAGCCGACGAGGATCAGCGCGCGGTCGCGCAATCCGGCGAGGTCGCCCGCGCAGGCCGCCACCAGTTTGCGGATTTCCGCCGTGGCCAGGGCGGCGGAGCGGCGCACGGCGCTGCCGTGGCGGCGTGCGATGCCTTGCCTTGTGGCGCGGATGGCGGGGTGGGAGGGCTGCCAGTCCTCGCCGGCGAGGCGGTGGGCCTGGCCGATGGCGGCGAGNNAGGTAGGCGGCGACGGTTTGCGGCGCGGCGGGGAGGGGGGAAAAGCCGGCGGCGCGGCAGAAGCCCAGGAAGTCGGTCCAGTCGGCGCGGTAGGCGCGGCGGGTGGCCTCGGCGTAGGCGCCGGCGGCGTAGTCACGGGCGGCGGCGAGCGCGGCGGCGCCGGGCGGGGCGGGGAGGGGAGGCATTACGGCCGATTCCAGCGGGTTGGGGGAGTATGGCGCCAATTGTGGCCGCGTCGCAAGACACGCGATAAGGGAACGTTATCGCGTGTGATGGGACATCGGATAGACGGCAATGGCGGACGGCCCGACACCTCGAGCGTGCATCGCCGCCGACGGCACGCTGACGGCCTTCTGCCGGACGGGCATCTCCGGCCGCTCAGCTCAGCTTGGCCACACTGGTCGCCAACGGCTACGGCGACGTCCCGCGGCTGCCGCTCCGGTGTGAGTGCGGCAGCCGCGGCAGCGAGGCCAACGTTTCCAGGCAGGTCCTATCGGGACCGACCGTCAGGGAATGTTTCTGCGCCGGAGGAGCATCAAGGCGGGCGAGATCCCGGGCATCAGCCGGAACCCAAATTTCGTGTAGAACTGCTGGGCTGGAACATCGATCGGGTTGGTGCCAAGCGCCCGGAAGCCGGTGTGCTGTCCGATCAACTTGGCACGCTTGAACACGTCGACCATCAGCGCCTTGCCGACACCCTGCTGCTGGTGCTGCACGTCCACCCCGACCTGCCCGAGCAGCAGGAGCCCGACCGGGTCGGGTGCATTCCGCCGCATCGAGGAGGTGAGTCCGACCCGGATCACGGCACCGTTTGTGAGTGCGTAAAAAGCGATTACCCGGTTTTGCGCATCGAGATAGACGAAGGTCCGAGAATCTCCGGTCTGTTCATTGGCAAGCGCGCGATGCTGAAGCCAGGCGTTTAGTCCCGGCTCTCCACAGTCAAACGTGGCAAAGACATGGTTTGGCGAGATCGGCCTGATCATTGTGGTAGTGGTTGTGTGGCTCATATTCATGCTCTCCTAGGAAATTATTTGTTTTGTTATCCGTATGTAATTAAATAGGTACCGTTCTTAAGATTTAAGTGTTTTCAGAATCGTCCAGATAGTTCATCAGTTCATCCCATCCCTCCTCAGTAGCGTAGAAGACCTTTGTTGACGTCAACGCCTCTTCAGCCGCCTTGACGGCGCTTGAAACCAGGAAGTCGGTCACCGTCGTATGCCTCGCCTGTGCTGCTGTTGTCAGAAGCGACTTCGCGGCTGGCGTGAGGCGTACTTCAAGGCGCTCGGCTTTCGGCTCTTTGTTGGTGGCGTGGGACATAAAAATTCCTTGGTTGCGTATCGTTGTCGAGCCACTGCATAGCATACGGACGTTGTCCGTGCAAGTTTTTCATACGGATAATATCCGTACAGGCGCAATCTCGTCGAATCTGGTTCGGGAGGGGCGGGGAGAACGTTATCGTGTGTGACGCTGACGTAGCGACAGCGCGCACGGCTCAACCGTCCGCAAGCAAGACGACGCCAAGAGCGGCGGCGGCAACCCGTAGATCGTCGTCGAGCGTGGCAAGCGGCAACCTGCGCCGCTGTGCCAACTCAAGGTAAGCGGCGTCATACAGGGTAAGCCGGAACCGATCCGCCAGCCCTAATGTTTCGCCCCAGGCATGGGAGACCGTTTGTGGGTCGGTCGTGATGTCCAGGAGTGAAAGGTCGGCAAGGGCGGCCCGGCGGAAGCCTGCGTCGATGCGTTTGCGGTGCACGGCCGCGGTCAGGCTGTTGGCGACCTCCAGTCGCCACAG
>PLSW01000107.1 GCA_003165275.1 Caulobacteraceae bacterium | reverse complement strand
GCGCGCCGAGCGCACCCGCGGCGCCCTCATCGCCGCGGGCCGCCGGCTGTTTAGCGAGCGTCCCGTAGACGCCGTCACGGTGGACGACATCGTCCAAGCGGCGGCCGTCGGCAAGGGCAGCTTCTACAATCACTTCGCCGACCGCGAGGCCCTGGTCCGCGCCATTTCGGCCGAGATTCGGGGGGGCGTCGAGCGCGCGATCGACCGCGCGAACGCCGACATCGAGGATCCGGCGCGGCGCCTGGCGCGCGCCTGCTGCACCTATGTCCGCTTCGCGCTCGACGAACCCGAACGGGCCGGATTCCTGGTTCGCGTCCATGGCAGCCATACCTCGCTGGATAGGCCGCTCAACCGCGGTCTTGTCGACGATGTCTCGCGAGGCCTCGTGGCTGGCCGGTTCCGAGTCGCAACCCTGGAAGCCGGGGTCCTCTTCGTGCTCGGCGTGACCCAGATGGCGCTGACCCGAATCGTGCAGGAACCCTCGGCCGCCTTGGCGGTCAGCCTGGCCCAGCAGATGTGCGCCATGGTGCTCAGCGGACTGCGGGTCCCTGAGGCGGACGCGGACGTCCTCGCCGCGCAGGCCAGCGAGGAGATCGTCCGCCTAGGGGCCTACGTCACCACCTTCGCCGAGCCGCGCACAACGAGCGCCGCCTGATCACGGGCTGACGACCGCCCACCGATCTGACGGTCGGATTTAACCGGCAAGGATGCGCTTCGGGGCGGCCCGGATCGAGACAAACTGGTCAGCGGCGACCGAGCCGTTCCACCAAACGGCGCAGCTCCGGGTCTGGTGGGGAAATCGCACCGGCCAGCGCGATGATATTGTCGCGCCTCTGGATGGGCGTTGGGGCGAGCGTTTGGGTGGACGGCGTCGGCCTGACGCCTGCCGAAGCGGTTGGGGCGGGGCCGCAGGCCATGCGCAGCGCCCCCAGGGTCGTGAGGGTGGCGACCAGTTGTCGGCGGTCGTCCTGCGCCGCATCCTGCATTCGCAGATTAAGGCGATGCGCATCATCCGCGCGGCCGCGCTCCAGGGCGAGGAGTTGTTCGACGGCGATGGCCCTTTCGCGGACAGCCAAGGCCGCGTGGGCCAAGCGCCCCAACGCGCCGGTCTTGTCCAGCATCGGGATCGGGCAGTTGAGGTCTCCGTCCACCAAGGCTTCCAGGCGGGCGGCGAACGCGGTCCACCGGCGACGTGTTTCCAGCGCCCGCCAGACGAAGGCGAGTCCCCCGACAAGCCCGAGGACCGCCCAACCGCCCAGCGCCACCCAGGCTTCTTGCGCCGGCATGCCCAGGGCCGAGCCCCCCTGATGACAAAGCGCGTCGTCTGCAACCCGCCAAGCGAAGGCGCTGAACAGCGCTCCGACGACGCCGAGGCCAAGCGACAGGAGGCGATCGCGCGCTGCGCTACTGAGCGTTGTGGACATGGGCCTTGCCTCTCGCTGAAGGGGTGCGGCCGGTCGCGGGCGCCTCGGCCGGATCCGCGCGCCCGGTTGGAGCCGAAAATCCGGCTAGGGCGGCCTCACGGCCGACCACCACGATGCGGAGCCCAGGCGCGGCGTGTGACGGGCGGCGCGCGGCTTCATGGCTGGCGGGGTCGGCATGCTGCGCGGCGTAGTAGCCAGCGACGGCGCCGATGCCCAGCGTGGTGAGGGTGCGAAACAATCCCATGGCTACGCCGCCCGCGTCAGTCTGGACGCCGGCGGCGGGCTCGCCCTCAAGCTGAAGCCACGGCCCCAGACAGTCTGCAGGACGCCGGCGGGTACGCCAGCCTGGGTCAGCTTGCGCCGAAGGCGACAGATGAAGACCGAAACCACGTCAGTATCGGGTTCGTCGAGTCCGCCATAGAGGTGATCGAGGATGGTTCCGCAGCTGACCACGGCGCCATTGCGCACCGCGAGCAGCTCGAAGAGGGCGTACTCCTTGCCCGTCAACCTCAGCGGCCGACCGTTGGCCTCGACCGTCTGGCGATCGATGTCCACGCTGATCGCACCGATGTTGATAACTGACGAGGCGTGGCCGTGGGCACGGCGGGAGATGGCCGCAATGCGCGCCAGAAGTTCGCCGGGATCGACCAGCCTCAGCACCACATCGTCCGCACCGGCCGCAAATGCGCGGATCCTGCGGTCCACGTCGTTGTCTCCCGAAAGGACGATGATCGGCGTCGCCACGCCCGCCGATCGCATCCGGCGGATCAGGTCGAGGCTACTCAGATCGGGCAACTCTGCATCAAGCAGGACGATGTCGTACTCGTCCAGATGGGCGAGCTGAAGGCCGTCGGCGCCGTTTTCGGCTATCCTCAGGGGCCAGCCTTCGCCGGCCATCAGCTCGGTGAGCTGACGCGCCGCGCGGGGTTTGGGCTGAATGATCAGGATACGCATGGCGGGCTCCTTCTCGCATCGAGCCCGCCAAACATGAACTTGGGTTACGTGTCCTGCATCTATACTTTCTGGCGCGACCTCATTTCTGTTGTGAACCAGATATTCTGTGACCCCGGAGGGGTATACCAAGGCGCTATAACAAACCTTGGTATAGGTTTCGTCCGTCGGCCCGGCCGCTAACAGTCGTTGCTGCGCGAGACGGAGGACGCAAATGTGTTGGCGCGAGACGATCCTGGACAAGATGCGCCTGGAGGCGATGCGGGCGAGGGCCGGCGGAGCCACCTCGGTCGAGGCCGGTGAGCCTCCCGAGAGCCTGGACGCAGTCCAGGCGGATCTGTTCGAAAAGCTTGGACCACGAGACCAACCGGATGGAGCGGTGGGCTGATGTGGCCTCATCCGGCGGACTGTCACCTATACTGAAGTATAGGAGTGCAAGCCGCGACGCCGCCTTCAGATTGGGGCTTTCGGTTTGCCGATGGAAGGCTCCTGCGTGTCGCATCCGTGCATCATTGCAATTGCCGACGACGAGGAGGAGGTGCGGCTTTCGACAGGCGACCTCCTGCGGTGCCATGGCGCGCAGGTGCTGTTGTTCGATTCGGCGGAGGCCTTGCTCGCTAGCGCGGAGTTAGGGTCGATCGACTTCCTCGTCACGGACTACATGATGGCCGGCATGAACGCCGTGGAGTTGCTGGTTGCGCTGCGCGCGCGAGGTGCGAACTTTCCGGTGGTCGTCATCTCGGCGCTGGAAGTCGAGCCCACCCGGTCGCAGGTAACCGCGGCGGGCGCGGGCGCCTTCC
>PLSW01000093.1 GCA_003165275.1 Caulobacteraceae bacterium | reverse complement strand
GGCACGGAGACGGGCCGCAGTCCCCGGGTCACGGCGCGTCTGCCCGAAAGCCTCCTCGCACGCTACCGAGAGAGCGCCCGGCACCACCACACCTCGGTGACCGAGGAGGTGCGGAGGGTCCTGACCGAGCACGCCCCTGGGCGGACACCAGGACAGGAGCGGCCCCGTCCCGGAAACCCACCCAATTAGGCGGCCATGGTCTCCGGCGCGCAGTTAGGTGGGCGCCGTCGCCCCTAGGACGCGATCGAGGCGTAGTGGGCGATAGGCGCGAGCGCCCTCATGGGGCGGGCATGCTACTTGAGATGTAACAGGGTGGTAACGGTGTCGGATCGCCTACTACGCGTCCGTAGTGGCGAACGGAGCGCATAGAACGAGCCTGTAGGGGCAAATGCCCCGAACCTTCGCGTCTGTAGGGGCAGACGCGTCGAATCGGCGCCGACGCGTGCGTGGCGCCTGGAGCGTAGTGGGCGATCACCGCCGCGGCTCTTAACGATTCCTACGGGATCCCTACGGCCCTCCTGATCCCATGGCGCCCATCCATCCGCCATTTACGAGGGCGCCCAACATGCTCATCCTCTCCGACCTGGTCCCACTTCTCCATCCCTTTCTGGCCGCGGCCGGCTCCAGCTCAGACCCCAGCTTCATCAACCCAGCACCCGATCCCTCCAGCCTTCCCGGCAGCTCGCAGATCCTCACGGTGGTCTCCGGCGTTCGCTGGGCCGCCCTGGTCGCCTGCCTGGTCGGTCTGGTGGTGGGCGCCGCCGTGTGGGCCTTCAGCTCCCACAGCGGCAACCCGTACCAGATGTCCAAGGCCAAGATCACTGTCCTCGGCGCTCTGGTCGGGGTTTTCGTCGTCGGGGCGGCGCCGGCACTCATCCAGTGGCTCTATGACCTCGGCACCCAGGTGAGCGGGTGAGCGGGCCCGCGCCGCCCGCAACCGTGAGCGCACCCACCCAGCGGCGGCGGCGTGTCCGCGCGCGGGCGGCCGGCGCACTCCTTCTGGTGCTGGCCGCGCTGACCGCAGCCCTGGCGTCGCCAGCGGCGGTCCGGGCGGACCCCGCCTCCCCGACGCCCGCGGCGAGCGCGGGTCCCACCGCCCCGCCGCTACCCACCGCCTCGTCCACCACGGCGCCCACGGACACGCCGCTGCCGGCGGCCTCTCCCCGCTACTCGGGCGGCGGCGGGATCATCACCAGCCTCATCTTCGGGCCGGCGATCGACGCGGTGGCCAACTGGATCACCCAGGGCGCCGCCACCGCGACCACCTACGTCATCGGCCTGTTCGCGGCCGACCCGGCGAACCCCGACCTCACCGCTCCGTGGTTCCTCGGCGCCTATTACGGCAGCGGCAGCGCATCCGGGCGAACCGGGCCACCGGGCTCGGTCGTCATCGCCGCCTGGCTGATGGTGCTGGTCGTCATCGCCTCGGTCATGTCGGGGGTGATCCGCGGCGACATCCCGGGGATGATCCGCCTGCTTGTCGTCCGGCTCCCAGTCGCGATCTTCGTCACCTTCATCGCGATCTGGCTGGTATCAGAGCTCCTCGCCCTTACCAACCTCGCCACCAGTTGGGAGGTGGTGGGCGGCCTGTACGGCCTCACGACGTGGTCGCTGCAGCTCTCGACCGCGAACCTCGGCACCGACTTCCTGACCGTGCTCGCCTCCCTGGTCCTCATCGCCGCCACGCTCGTCTGCTACCTCGAGCTGCTGGCCCGCGACGCCGCCGTCTACATCGTCGCCGCCTTCCTTCCCCTCATCGCCCTGGCCTCGCTGTGCCCCGGTGCCCACCACGCCCTGAAGCNNATGGCCTTCGTCCTGGTCCTGGGCGCGCAAGCCCTGGCCGCAGGGATGAACACAGCGAACTTCGGCGCGCTGGTCGCCGCGGCGCTCATCTTCCTGCTCGCCGCCATCGCGCCCTTCGCGATCTTCCGGCTCCTCCCCATCCTCGAGGCGACCGCGGTCGCCGGCATGGTGGGCGGAGCCTCGGGCTTCGGCAAGCGCGCGGGAGCCGCCGCCATCCGGACCGGCCAGCGGGTCGGCGCCGCGGTCGCGTCGGGCGGAACGTCAGAGGCGGTGGGCGGCGGCGCCGCCCTCAGCAAGGGTTCCGGCGCCGTTCCGACCCCGGGAGGCGGCGGTGGTCCGGGTGGTATGTCGGGACCGGACCAGCTGAAGCTAGCCGGCACCGGCGGCCAGCCCGAGCGTGGTCCCGGCTCGGGCGGCGCGCCGTCCGGCCCATCGCCGGGAGGTGGCGGCCAGCCGCCCGGCAACACCCCGGAAGCGGGATCAATCCCCGCGCCACTGGACGCCTTCCCCGCTGAGCGCGGCGGTAGCCCGCAAGCCGCCGACGCCGGGGTCGCCAGCACCAGCACAACCCCCCGCCGCAGCACCCAGCAGCAGGAAGGGAGTCCCGCATGAGCGGCGCGGACGTCCGGTACCACTTCGGCCCGCGCGACCGGCGCGGCCTCCTGCTCGGCGTGCGCCTCGGGCAGATCTCGATCCTCGGCACCGGGGCCTTCGTCGGCATGGTCGTGCTCCTGGGCGCTCACGGGAGCGGCGGCGGCGTGGTGGCCCTGCTTCTGGTCGTCGGTCTCACCGCCACCGCCGCGTTCGTCCCCATCTCGGGACGCGCGCTCGACGAGTGGCTCCCCGCCGTCCTGCACTTCCTCCTCCACGGCAGGCGCACCTGGCGCTCCCCGCAGCCGCGGCGGGGCCAGGTTCTGCGCACCACGCGGGGCGGCGAGTCCCGGCCGCTCGCCGAGCAGCCCGCGTTCCCCCCGGTGCTGCGCGACTGCACCATCCTCGCCGTCCCTATCCCCCGCGGCGAGCTGGGCGTGGTCAAGGACGCACGGCGGGGCACCTGGACCGCAGTTCTCCGGGTGCGCGGCACGTCCTTCGCGCTCACCGACTCCGGCGAGAAGGCCCGGCGCATGGGGGCCTGGGGGGCCGTCCAGGCCAGNNAGCCTGGCCCGCCGCGGCACCCCCATCTCCGCCCTCCAGCTCGTCGTGCGCACTCTGGCCGAGGATCCCGACGCGCTGGCTCGCCACCTCGCTGAGCAACGCACCCTCGACCTGCACAGCCCGATCGTGCGCAGCTACCTCACCCTCCTCGACGACGCGGCTCCCGTCGCCGAGGCGCAGGAGATTCAGGTCCTGGTCGCGCTCCAGGTCAGCCTGCGCAGCGCGGGCCAGCTGATCCGCCTGGCGGGGGGCGGCGACACCGGCGCCGGCGAGGTACTCAGCCGCCAGCTCCACGCCCTCCAGACCCAGATGCAGCGCGCTGACATCGAGGTCGAGGGGGCGCTGCCACCCCGCCTGCTCGCCCAGACGCTGCGCGAGGCTTGGGACCCCGGCGCGACCGACCAGCTCCGACTCACCGCCCGCCACCACCCCGAGCACGAGGGCGTGCCCGTGTCGGCGAGCGGGCCCCTCTTCG
>PLSW01000225.1 GCA_003165275.1 Caulobacteraceae bacterium | reverse complement strand
TGTGTGCGTCAACCGGATAGGCACGATTGCATCATCGAGAACGGTCTGGGCGTCAAAATCGTATACTTGGTTGAATATACGAACTATTCTTTTCTTGTGATTCTTCCAGTACACGGTCCGATAAAGCTTGTGTCCTTCGACTTTGTGTTTTGACCAGGTGCTCTGACCTTCTTGGGAGCGGGGAGTCAGCATCGTGAGTTTTGACGATGAAAGAAAGAATACTCTGCCAAATACGTGGTTTTCGAGTACGTCGCCGCTCAGAACATATTGATTGCCGTCGGGGTCAGGAACGCCCTGAACAAGTTCGTGGCACGTCATCACCAGCATGGCCGCTCTAGCCTCGCTATGCCCGGGGCAAGATATCAGTAGCCCTCCGATCAGCAGCAATAGCCTGTTGCCGCGCATGCTCTTCCCCGCCTCGATGACCGCCAAATTGCTTCTACCAATCTCCGCAAACGCCTACTTCCCATCCCCCACGCTGACGAAACTCCCCGCCGGCCCCGGAAACTCCACCGGGCTCTCGAACCCGTCCGCCGAAATCGCCGACACCCCGAACAGCCAGTCGTCGATCACAACGTCCTTCAGCACCGTCGTCATGGCGTCCTTCACCGTCACCGCGTGGCGCCATTGCGGCTCCGTCGTTCCCCGCCACCACACCGCATAGGCCGCCGCGCCCGGCGAGGCGGTCCAGGTCACCGTGGTGTCGTCGGACACCGCCCCGTCGATCTTGACCATCCCCGGCGGCGGCGGGGCGGAGGCCATGGCGGCCAGGGCCACCGCGTTCAGCCGGGTCACCTTGGCCAGGTAGGGGAAATCCACCCCCTCCAGCACGTCCCCATAGCGCACCCCGTTCTCCGTGCGCAGGTCCTGGTGCTGGCGGGTGTAGTTCTCCCGCGCCTCGGTCAGCCGCACGGCTGGAAAGCCGGCCTCCAGCATCGGCACCTGGTCGCCGCCGCGGCCGTAGCGGTCGGTGCGATAGACCATGGCCACGGCGAGGCCGGGGACGTAGCTGTCGGATAGTCCTTCCAGGTAGCGGGCGATGTTGCGGGCGGGGGAGTCGACCTCGCCGCCGTTGTAGCGCCGCCGGTCGGCCTGTTTCTGGGTCTCCACGGCCTTGGTGCCCTCGGAGAAGACCCGCACATGGGTGTCGTCGTGGACGCCGTTCAGCCCGGTGGTGTTGCCGACGATGTCGTTATTGAGGTCCGCCTCCACCCGCCAGCCCCGCGTCTTGGCGTAGTCGGCCAGCACCTTGCCGCCGTAGAGCCCCTGTTCCTCGCCGGAGAGCACCGCATAGACGATGGTGGCGCGGAATTTGTGTTTCGACAGCACCCGGGCCGCCTCCATCACCGCCGCCGTGCCGGAGCCGTCGTCGTTGGCGCCAGGGGCGTCGCTGGTGGAATTGAGGATGTCGGTGACCCGGGAATCCAGGTGGCCGGCGATCACCACCACCCGGTCGGGGTCCTCGGTCCCGCGCTGGATGGCCAGCACGTCCATGATCTCGGTGGGATTGGGCACCCGGGCGCCGGTGACCGTCTGCGAAGGCGTGGCGATCTCGATGCAGGCGCCGCAGTCCGCCGCGATCGCCTCGAACCGCCCCTTCACCCAGCGCCGGGCCGCGCCGATGCCGCGGGTCTCGGAGTGGGTGTCGGAGAGGGTGTGGCGGGTGCCGAAGGCCACCAGCCGGGCGATGGTCGCCCGCAACTGCTCGGCGCTCACCTTGCCGGAGATCTCGTGCAGCAGCGGATGGTCCGCGGCGTCGGCGGCCCTGGCGGCGCCCGGGGCGGCCGCAACGAGGGCGAGGGCGGCCAGGGCGGAGGCGGATAAACGCATGGGATGCCGTGATCTATCGGTGGGTCAGGCCGGCCACTCTGTCCGCCGCCCCGCCCCCGCGCAAGGGCGGCCGCCCCGACCGCTCGGCGGACCGAAGGCGGGTGAACGCCGGCCGGGCCCGTGACTCTGTCGCAGGCGTCCGTGACGCCGGACGAATTGTGTGGCGGAAGTGACTCTGTTACATCCTTGACATCCTGAGGCGACGATCACGCGGGGGCGAACGTTGTATGGGTTCTGTAGTCGGTTTTTCGGGTGGCCCGCCCGCAATTGCTTCAGGCGTTTCATCCCAACCTGACGCCCGCCCCGTAGGTCCGCTCGAAGGCGCGCGGCTTCTCCTGAGGGTCCTGGTCCTGAAGGCCCTCGCCGGCGAGGCCGCGACCGCGCGGCGGCTGGCCTGGCGAGCGGTTCGCTCGCCGCGGACGACATTGCGCTGGATGGCGGCTCTGGCTCGCCTGCGTGACCTGACCGGCGTCGACACCATACCCTACGACCTGGCCAGGAAGCCCGGCCAAAGGTTTCTCAACCGCTCCCTTGGCCAGACCGCCAGCGTTGGGCTCCTGACGACGCATTACGACCGTCTGGTGGCGGCCCTGGGCTGCAACGCGGTGGGGGATCTGCTTCGCGGGCGAAGCCTCGTCGTGGCCGAGATGGTCGGCCGCTCGGACGCGATCTACCGGTTCCACCTGTCCCGCAGTCTCCACCATTCCCGGGAGGGGGAGCTGCACCTCAGCCTGATTTGTCCGAACCAGGACCGAAGCCTTGCGGGCATGACCCTGGTGGTGGGCTCCGCCGACCCGCTGCGACCGGCCGATCTGTGGATCGGCGGCCTCCAGGGCTGTTCCGGCGCGGACAGCAAGACCGCGGTGGTGACGGCCACCCGCGACCTGTGGGGGCTTCGTCCGAAGGACGCGCTGGTCCACGCCGCCTACGCCCTGGCTGACGTTTTTCACGCCGACAGGCTGATCGCCGTCTCCAACGCCGGCCACGCCCGCAGCCGCGGAACCGCCGCACCGACATGGCGCGCCGACTATGACGCCTTCTGGTCCGAGCTAGGCGCGGCGCGGCTCACCGACGATTTCTTCGTCCTGCCGAAGGCGAAGGCCCGTCGTTCGCCGGGCGAGGTGCCTTCAGCCAAGCGCAAGGCCTGGCTGAACCGCTACCGCCTCATCGACGACGCGGCGGACGCGATCCGAACCTTCGCCGACCGATCCCGCGAAACCGCCCGCAGGCCCGCCAGCGAGCTTGAGGCCAAGCAATATGCGCGCGCCGTGCGGGCCATCGTCGCCGTCGGCGGCCGGCCCGCGGCGACCGCTTCCGACGGCCCCACCCCCTTTACCGGCAAATCGGCCTAGCCAGGCTCTGCTTGCCGTTCAGAGACCCGCCTTCCGCCCCGCTCAAAACGTCACAACCTCGCCCTCTTCCTTGGTGAACCGCTCCGGGCGGCGGTCCAGCAGGTCGAAGACGCGCTCCGACGGACGGCACAGGGCCGCGCCCTTGGGCGTGACGACGATGGGGCGGTTCACCAGGATCGGATGGTCGATCATCGCCGAGAGGATCGCCTCGTCCGCCACCCCGTCGGCGAGCAGGCCGAGGTCCGCGGCCGGGGTTCCCTTTTCGCGGAACAGGTCTCGGGGCCTGAGCCCGGTCCGGGCGAGCAGGTCGTCCAGCAGGGGTCTCGTCCAACCGATTTGAAGGTACTCGACCACCGCGGGGTCGTAACCGGCGGCCAGGATCATGGCGAGGGTGTTGCGCGACGTGCCGCAGGCGGGGTTGTGATAGACGGTGATCGGAAAGTCGTCAGCCATGGTCATGCCTTTCCCAGGGCCGCCCGGCGCACGGCGCCGCCCGCCTCATACCAGCCCTTCGAGCGGTTCACGATGGCGACGATGGTCAGCATCACCGGCACCTCGATCAGCACCCCCACCACCGTCGCCAGGGCGGCGCCGGAGGTGAAGCCGAACAGGCTGATCGCCGCGGCCACCGCCAGCTCGAAGAAGTTGCTCGCGCCGATGAGGGCGGACGGGCCCGCGACGCAGTGGGCCTCGCCGGTGGCGCGGTTCAGCAGATAGGCGAGGCCGGCGTTGAAATAGACCTGGATCAGGATCGGCACGGCCAGCAGCACGATCACCAGCGGCTGTCTGACGATGGCGTCGCCCTGGAAGGCGAACAGCAGCACCAGGGTCGCCAGAAGGGCCGACAGGGACAGGGGCTGGATGCGCTTCAGGGCCTGGTCGAAGGCGGCGGGGCTCCGGCCCAGCAGCAGCCGGCGGACGGCCTGGGCCAGGACCACGGGCACGACGATGTAGAGGCCCACGGAGAGCAGCAGGGTGGGCCAGGGCACGGTGATCGCCGACAGCCCCAGCAGCAGCGCCACCAGGGGAGCGAAGGCGACGACCATGATGGCGTCGTTGAGCGCAACCTGGCTGAGGGTGAAGTTGGGCTCGCCCTTGGTCAGGTTGCTCCAGACAAACACCATGGCCGTGCAGGGCGCCGCCGCCAGCAGGATCAGCCCGGCGATGTAGCTGTTGATCTGTCCGGCCGGCAGGTAGGGCCGAAACAGCCAGCCGATGAACACCGCGCCCAGCAGCGCCATGGTGAAGGGCTTGACCGCCCAGTTGATGAACAGGGTCACCCCGATCCCGCGCCAGTGACGGCCGACCTGGCTCAGGGCCGCGAAATCCACCTTCATCAGCATGGGAATGATCATCAGCCAGATCAGCCCGGCCACGGGCAGGTTCACATGCGCGATCTCGGCCGCGCCAATCGCGTGGAAAACCGGGCTGAAGAAGTGGCCCAGGGCCACGCCCGCAACGATGCAGAGGGCGACCCAGAGGGTCAGGTAGCGTTCAAAGATCGACATGTGGGGCGCCTTGTTTTCAGACCGGGGCGGGACAGCAGGCGGCCAGGGCAGCGACGGGCGCGCAGATCTCCGGCCGGCCCTCGCAGCAATCTTCGATCAGAAAGCCGAGCAGGGCGGTGACCTGCGGATAGTCGGCCGCATAGATGATCGATCGGCCGTCCCGGCGCGGCCGGATCAGGCCGGCGCGGGTGAGGATCGCCAGTTGCGTGGACATGGTGTTGGCGGGCGTATCCAGGGCCCTGGCGATGTCCCCGGCCGGCATGCCCCCGGGCCCGACGCGGACGAGCAGGCGGAAGACCTCGATGCGGCCGGGATGGGCCAGGGCGGACAGGGCTTCGATCGCGGCTTCCGATTCCATATTTCGAAAATTGCCGAAATTAGGAATTGAGTCAAGCTTGCCCGAGGGCGGCGGCGGCGGGCAAGCCTGTCCGTCCAGCGCCCTACAGCAGCTGCTCGATCCTCACCGGCAAATCCCGAATCCGCCTGCCCGTGGCGTGGAACACCGCATTGGCCACCGCGGCGTTCATGCCGACGATACCGATCTCGCCGATGCCCTTGATGCCCAGGGGATTGACCCGGTCGTCCGCCTCCGGGACCACGATGATCTCGATGTCCGGCACGTCGGCGTTCACCGGGATCAGGTAGTCGGCGAGGTTGTCGTTGGTGTAGCGGGCGAAGCGGCGGTCGATCTCGGTGTGCTCCAGCAGGGCCGAGGACAGGCCCCAGATCGCGCCGCCCATGAAATGGCTGTAGGCGGTCAGGGGGTTGATGATGGTGCCGGCGGAGAAAGCGCTGACCACCCGCGGGGCGCGCACCTCCCGGGTCAGCCGGTGGATGCGCACCTCCACCAAATGGGCGCCAAAGGCGAAGGCGGTGACGTCCTTGCGGCCGGTGCCCCGGGACATCTGCGCGGCCCCCTGGTAGAGGCCGGCCATGGCCGAGGCGGGCAGGCCCTCCGGCAGGTTCTCCGCATGCACCTCCAGGGCCCCGCCGCTCACCCGGTTCACGGCCTTGGCCAGGGACTCGCGGGCGCCGCCGGGTCCGACCAGGGCGCGGTCCTCAAGCCGCAGGCCGGCCGGATCGGCGCCGGCGAAGGCGCCGGCCCTGTCGGCGACCGCGGCGGCGGCGATGCGCGCGCGGGCCGCCTCGCAGACCTTGGCGGCCACATGGGCGGTGGTGGCGGCGTTGTTGGAGCCCCCGGCGACGGTCACCGGCGGCAGGTCGCTGTCCCCCATCACCACCCGCACCTTCTCGATGGGAATGCCGAGGGACTGGGCGGTGGTGATGGCCACCACCGTATAGGCGCCGTTGCCGATCTCGTGCCCGGCCAGCTGGATGGTGGCGCTCCCGTCCGGGGTCAGCGACAGCCGCGCGGCGGCGGGGCCGATGTTGGAGGGATAGCAGGCCGTCGCGCAGCCCCAGCCGACCAGCCAGTCGCCGTCGGTCATCGAGCCCGGCTGAGGCGTGCGCCTTTGCCAGCCGAACGTCTCGGCGGCGGCGTCGAAGCACTTCATCAGCGAGCGGCTGGAAAACGGCTTGCCGTCCACCGGATCGACCTGGGTGTCGTTCACCCGGCGCAGCTCGATGGGATCCATCTCCAGGGCGTAGGCCAGCTCGTCCATCGCGCTCTCGAGGGCGAACATGTACGGCGTGTCGGGGGGCGCGCGCATGAAGCCGGGGGTGTTGCGGTCGGCGTGGACGATGTTCACCCGGGTGGCGATGTTGGGGCAGGCGTACATCCGCGCCGTCGTGTCCGTGCCCGAGACATTGTAGTTCGACGGCCGCGAGGTCACCTCCCAGCCCTCGTGGCTGAAGCTGGTCAGCTTGCCGTCCCGCTCGGCGCCCAGCTGCACATGGTGGCGGGTCTCGGCGCGATAGGTGGCGATGGTGAAGCCCTGGTCCCGGGTGGGGACCAGCTTGACCGGCCGGCGCAGCCGCCGCGCGGCGATGGCGATCCAGGCGGTTCGGGCGGTCGGCCCTCCTTTGGAGCCGAAGGCGCCGCCCACGAACCGCGAGACCGTGCGCACGTTTTCCGGCGGCAGCCCCAGCTGCTTGGCCACCCCGGCCTTCAGCCCGTACATCGACTGGCTGGGCTCGTAGATGGTCAGGTGCTGGCCGTCCCAGACGCAGGTGGTGGTGAAGAGCTCGATGGGATTGTGGTGCTGGGTGGGGGTCGAATAGCGGGCGTCGACCTTCACCGCGGCGCTCGCGAAGGCGCCCGCCGCGTCCGCCCTTGGCCGGGTCCTTGTGCTGTTCGTCCGTCTTGCGCGGCTCGGTCTCGGCGCCGGGGCTGTCGAAGGTGGCGCTGGGCGCCTCCTCGGCGTAGTCGACCTCGACCCGGTTCGCCGCCTCCCGCGCCGCCTCGAAGGTCTCCGCCACGACCACAGCGACGATCTGACCATCGTGCCAGACCCGGTCGGTCTCCAGGGTGGTGGTGGTCGGGCCCTTGTCCATCTGCGGCGGGGGTGACGCCTGGCCGCCGACGTTCTGGTAGTTGAGGATGTCGAGCACCCCCGGCACGGCTTGGGCCGCCTCCAGGCGCATGCCGGTGATCCGGCCGCGGGCGATGCGGCTGGTGACCAGGACGGCGTAGGCGGGATTGGCCACCGGCTCGTCCGAGGGATAGCGGGCCGCGCCGGTGACCTTGGCGGGGCCGTCCACTCGGGTCGTCGGCCGGCCGTAGAGGCGCCCTGCGTCTTCCAGCGACATGATCAGGCCTCCATCGCGCGGGCTTGCAGCAGGGCGCGCACCAGGGTGCGGCGGCCGAGTTCGGGCTTGTAGGCGTTGCCATCGCGGACCACGGCGCCGGCGAAGGCGGCGTGGGCGGCGGCCTCCGCGCTCGCCTCGGTCAGCGGCTTGCCGACCAGCAGGGCCTCCGCGTCCCGTGAGCGGCGCGGGCGGTAGTGGACGCCGCCCAGGGCGATCCGCGCCTCGCGCACCCGGTCGCCGTCCAGGTCCAGGGCGACGGCCGCAGAGGCCAGGGCGAACTCATAGGAGGCCCGGTCGCGGATCTTCAGATAGAGGGATCGCCGGGTCCAGGGGGCCGCCGGCACGGAAAAGCCGGTTATGATCTCCCCGGGCCGCAGGGTGGTCTCGATGTGCGGGCGGCCCTCGGCCGGCCGGTGCAGGTCCTCAACGGCGATGGCCCGCGCCCCGTCCGGCCCCGCCAGCTCCACCCGCGCGTCCAGGGCCGCGAAGGCGCAGGCGAGATCTCCGGGATAGAGGGCGATGCAGCTGTCGTCGACCCCGAGCACGGCGTGGTTGCGGTTGACCCCGCCCAGGGCCGCGCAGCCGGAGCCGGGGCTGCGCTTGTTGCAGGCCGCCCAGCTGGTGTCGCGGAAATAGGTGCAGCGGGTGCGCTGCAGGACGTTGCCGCCCAGGGTGGCCATGTTGCGCAGCTGCGGGCTGGCGGCGAGGTCCAGGGCCTGGGCGATGGCCGGATAGTCCCGCCGCACCGCCGGATGTTCGGGCACGTCGGACATGTGGGCGAGGGCGCCCAGGTGCAGGCCGGAGGGTCCGGCCTCAATGGCGGCGTACTGGCCCCGGAGCGCCTTCAGGTCCACCAGCCGCTCGGGCCGCAGCACGTCCAGCTTCATCAGGTCGACCAATGTCGTCCCCCCGGCCAGATACTGGGTGGCGGCCAGGGTCTGGCCCTGGCCGGTCTCACGGCCCAGCCGCACGGCCTGGGCGATGTCCTCGGCGCGGTCGTAGACGAAGGGGCGCATCAGCCGCGCTCCATCCGGCCGCGGGCGGCCATCACCGCCTCGACGATGCGCGGATAGGCGGCGCAGCGGCAGAGGTTGCCGCTCATATACTCCTGGATCTCCCCCTTGGAGCCGGCGTGGCCCTCGTGCACGCAGGCCACCGCCGACAGGATCTGCCCGGGGGTGCAGTAGCCGCACTGCAAGCCGTCGTGCTCGATGAAGGCCTGCTGCATGGGATGCAGCTCGCCCCCCGGCCCGGCCAGCCCCTCGATGGTGGTGATCCGCGCGCCTTGCGCGGCCACGGCCAGGGTCAGGCAGGCCAGCACCCGGCGGCCCTCGATCAGTACGGTGCAGGCCCCGCACTGCCCCTGGTCGCAGCCCTTCTTCGAGCCGGTCAGGTGCAGGTGGTCCCGCAGGGCGTCGAGGAGGGCGGTGCGCGAATCGAGGCTAAGGCTGTGGTCGCGGCCGTTGACGTTGAGGGTTACCGGGACGGGCTCCCGCGGCGACCGGGCCGGCGGTGCGGTCTGGCCGGCCGGTGCGGCGGTCACGGCCGGGACGGCGGCGGCGCCGGCGACGACGCCGAGAATGGACCGGCGGCTGGGGCCGCTGGCCAGGGCGGGTTTGGGCATGGGGGGCTCCTCGCTGAGCGAAGAGGTAAAGCTGTCAGGCCGGACGCCGGTTCCCGCCGCGCGACCGGGTCTCGCTCCGCGCGATCTCGGCGTTGAGCTCGGCGCCCGCCAGCACGATCAGCATCGACAGCCACAGCCACAGCATTAGGCCGATGACCGCCCCCAGGGCGCCGTAGGTGCGATCGTAGTGGCCGAAGCGCTGGACATAGGCCGAGAACACCATCGAGACCCCCAGCCACAACAGAGCCGCCACCGCCCCGCCCCAGCTCACCCAGCGCCAGCGCGGCTCGGCGCAGCTGGGTCCGAACCGGTAGAGCAGGGCGACGCCGACGGCGACCACCCCCACGATCAGCGGCCAGGCCGCCGCCTGGACGATCATCGCCGCCCGCGGCCCCAGGCCCGCCGCCGCGGCCGCCGCCGGCCCGCCGACCAGGGCGGTGATCACCAGGCTGATGACCAAGATCATTCCGAGGGTGAAGGCCAGGGTGATCAGGGTCAGCCTGATGAACCCTCGGCGCTCCGGCTCGTCGAAGGCCATGTTCATCCCCTGGAACAACGCCTTGACCGCCCCGTTGGCGCTCCAGATCGCCAACAGCAGGCCGCTGGCGAAGGCGATCGACAGGCCCCCCGTCCGCACCCCGGCCAACCGGGTCATCTCGTCGGCGACGAACGCCAGCACGTCGGGAGGCACGACATGGGCCAGCATCCTCAGCTGCGCCGTGGCCGCGCCCACGTCCGCGACCAGGCCGTAAAGGGCCACGAAGGCGGCGAGGCCGGGAAAGATCGACAGCAGCATGAAGAAGGCCACCCCGGCCGAGATCATCGAGATGTTGTCCTGGTTGAACCGCATCCAGGCCCGCCACAGGATCCCGGCGGCCGGCCGCCGGCGTCCCAGGCCGGCCAGGAACCGCGGCTCCGGCGGCAATTCGTCGGCAGCCCGCGGCGCGCCTTCCTCCCGGCGCAGCCAGGCGGCGAGGGCCGCGAACAGCAGCAGCGGCGGGATGGCGTCGACGACCGCGCCCAGGGGGTCGGCGCGGCGGCGAGGGGTGGACGGAAGCCGCATTGTCAATCAGGTCGCCAAACGAGGGATCGCGGGGAGGGGCCGATGCCCCACGAAGGCCTGAACACCCGGAACCGCCAGGCGTTCCGGGCGTGTTCCATGACCAGCATGCGTGGTTCGAGACGCTCCCTTCGGTCGCCCTCACCAGTAAGCGGGGCAGATTCCCGTGCG
>PLSW01000178.1 GCA_003165275.1 Caulobacteraceae bacterium | reverse complement strand
GCTAGGGGATGCACACATCTTCAAGTTCGACGCCAACCCCACCTTCCTAGGCGGTGAAACCTAGGCCTTATCCCCTTGCTGGAGAAGGTGGCCCGAAGGGCCGGATGAGGGGTCGCGCCGGCGATTGCCGTGTTGCTTCAACATTTTATCGGATGGGCCGGCGCGACCCGTCGCGCGCCGCGCGCCACCTTCTCCCGCAAGGGGAGAAGGCCTTTTTCCTACGGCTCGCCATCCCCCTAACCCAGCCGCACCGTCGCCTTCAGCCGGATGTCCGTCGCCGAGGCGCCGACCAGGAGGTCGTAGTCGCCGGGCTCGGCGACCCAGCCCTGGCCGACCTGGCAGTATGAAAAGGCGCCGGCGTCGAGGGTCAGGGTGACGGTCCGCGTCTCTTCCGCCGCCAGCTCGACCTTCGAGAAGGCCTTCAGTTCCTTGGCCGGGCGCTCCACCGACGGGGCCCGCGGCGCGACGTAGAGCTGGACGGTCTCCTTGCCGGGCCTCGCGCCGGTGTTGCGGAGGGTCACCGTCGCCTCGACCCTCTCGCCCGCCCTCGCCGTCGCCGGCGCCGCCAGGCCCTCGTAGGCGAAGGCGGTGTAGGTGAGGCCGTGGCCGAAGGGGTAGAGAGGCCGGGCCCCGGCGCGGTCGAAGTGGCGATAGCCGACGAAGAGCCCCTCGCCGTAGTCGGCGGAGTCGCCGCCCGGATAGTGGGGGAAGCTGGGATTGTCTTCGTTGCGCCGGGGGAAGGTCACCGGCAGGCGGCCGGAGGGGGCGGCGTCGCCAAAGAGGACGGCGGCGAGGGCGTCGGGGCCCTCCTCCCCGGTCAGCCAGCTGACCAGGATGGCCGGGACCTTGTCCGCCCACGGCAGGTTCATCGGCGAGCCGGCGTTGACCACCACCACCGTACGCGGATTGGCCGCCAGCACCGCCTCCACCAGGGCGTTCTGAGCGCCGGGGAGCTCGATGTCCTCGCGGTCGTAGCCTTCCGCCTCGGTGTTGGAGGCCGAGCCCACCACCACCACCGCCACGTCGGCGGCGCGGGCCAGGGCCACGGCCTCGTCCATCGTGCCGGAGGGCTGGCGCACCCCCAGGCTGAAGGTCTCGAAATGGCTCTCGTCCCGGGCGGGTGCCCAGACATAGTCGATCTGGATCGGATAGCCGCGGCCCGCGACCAGCTCCACCGCGGCCGTGCGACGCAGGGCGTTGGAGCCGCCGAGGTCGTAGCGATCATCCGTGCTCGGCGTATCGGGGGTGATCAGCGCCTCGCCTTCCAACAAAACGGTCACGTCGCCGTCGCCGCGCACGGAAAGTTCGTGCGGGCCGTCCTTGGCCGGCCAGAACCAGCCGGTCCAGCGGATCGAGCCCAGGGGCTGGCGCGGGGCGTCGGTCATGGTTGAGACCCACTTGGCCAGGTGGCGCTCGACGCCGGTCTTGAACGGCTCGCCGCTGAAGTCGGCGCTGACGAAGTGCTCGGCCTGCAGGCCGGCGGCGTCGCGGGCCTTGGTGGGGCTGAACATGCGGCCCTGGGCCATGGGGGGCACGGGCTCGGAATCGACGCCTTCCGCGAACAGCACCTCGGCGCTCTCGCCCAGCAGGTCGCGCAGGCTGCCCAGGGGGGTGGCGCGGCGGCCGGGATTGACCCGGGAGCTGCCGCCCCCCTGCAGGCGGCTGGCGGCGGCGTTGGGGCCGATGACGGCGACGGAGCGGGTGGCGGTCTTGCTGAGCGGCAGTAGATCGCCGTCGTTCTTGAGCAGGACGATGGCCTCCTCCGCCGCGCGGCGGGCGATGGCGCGGTGGGATTGGCTGCGCAGCTCGCCGCCGGGGCGCGGGGCGCCGTCCAGCAGGCCCACCCGCACCATCAGCCGCACCAGGCGGCGGGCGGCGGCGTCGATCTGTGTTTCGCTCACCTCGCCGGACTGGACGGCGGCCAGCAGCTTGTCGCCGAACCATTTGGCCGGGCCGGGCATCTCCAGGTCGAGGCCGGCGTTGGCCGCGGGAGCGGTGGAATGGACGGCGCCCCAGTCGGAGACCACCACCCCGTCGTAGCCCCATTCGTCCTTGAGCATTTGGGTCAGGAGGAGCGGGTTTTCCGAGGCGTAGGTCCCGCCCACCTTGTTGTATGAGGCCATCACCGTCCACGGATTGGACGCCTTCACCACCCGCTCGAAGGCCGATGTGTAGACCTCCCGGAGGGTGCGCTCATCCACCTCGGCGCTGACCACCAGGCGTTTATGCTCCTGGTTGTTGACGGCGTAGTGTTTGAGCGAGGCGCCGACCCCCTCCCCTTGCAGGCCGTCGACGTAGCCGATGGCCAGTTCGGCGGCGAGGAGGGGATCCTCCGAATAGGTCTCGAAATTGCGGCCCCAGATCGGTGTGCGGACGATGTTGATGGTCGGCGCCAGCACCACGTGCTCGCCCAGCGCCTTGGCCTCCCGGGCGATGGCGGCGGCGACCTCGCGGGCCAGGGCCGGGTTCCAGGTGGCGGCGATTGCCACACCGACGGGGAAGACCGTGGCCGCCTCGCCGGTGTTGGAGCGCACTCCGGTGGGGCCATCGGTCATCCGCAGGGACGGCACGGAAAGCCGAGGGATGGCGGTCAGCGAGAAGGCCGCCGCGCCGGCCATGAGCGAGACCTTCTCCGCCAGGGTCAGGCGGGCGAGAAGGTCGTCGACGCGGGCGTCCTCGGGGGCGGTCGGGTCGAGGTAGGGGGCGGTGGTGGTGGTGGTCACGGAGTCACCTCGGCGCGTTCGTACGATTGAGGCCTTCTCCCCCAAGGGGAGAAGGCCTTTGAAACTCCCACCCTCACGCCAGCCCCAGCCGCTCGAACTGGCCCTTGGGCGCCTCGACCTCCTCGAGGGCGGCGCGCAGGCGGTCGCGGTATTCGGATTCCAGGGCCGAACCGGCCAGGTTCCGTGTCTCGCCGGGGTCCTCCGCGAGGTCGTAGAGGTGGTTGCCGCTGAAGCGGCGGCCGGCCCAGAAGGGGACGGGGTCGCTTTCGTCCCACTGCTGATGGATCACCGGGACCTTGCTGCCGGGCATGCGGCCGAGCACCGCCCGCTCGTCCGGCAGGGGCAGCTCCTGCTGGCGGGTGAGGATGTGAGTCGGCATGGTCGACCAGCGGTTGGACATCATGTCCAGGGGGGCGTTGGCGCCGGCGGGGGCCCGGGCGTACTTCCGCGTCCCGTCGATCAGGTGCACCTCGCGGCCCCAGACCCCGGTCAGCACGTGGTCGCGCACGGACGTCGCCTCGCCGCTGAGCAGGGGCAGCAGGGAGCGGCCGTGGGTGCGCTGGCGAACGTCGCCGGCGACGCCGAAGAGGTCGGCGAGGGTGGCGAAGAGGTCGACGCTGGTGGTCAGGGCCTCGTTGGTCCCAGCGGCGACGCCCGGGGCGCTGATCATCAGCGGGATGTGGCCGAGGGGCTCGTAGATCGGCACGGCGGGCTTGCCCCAGATGTCCTTCTCGCCCAGGTAATGGCCGTGGTCCGTGCATAGAATGACCAGGGTGTCGTCCCACAGGCCGTGCTTGTCCAGATTGGCCAGCACCCGGCCGAGCCAATGGTCGATCATGGTCAGCTTGGCGCCGTACTGGGCGCGGACCTGGAAGGCCTGGCGCTCGGTCATCACCCCTTTTTCGACCGCGCCCTGCATGTAGGGCGGCCAGATCATGTGGGCGCCGGACCAGTCCGGATCGTACATCGACGCGTAGGGCTCGGGGGTGTCGAAGGGCTCGTGCGGGTCGAACTCGTCGATGAACAGGAAGAAGCGCTCGTGCTGGCCGGCGTTGTCCTCGATCCAGTCGGCGGCGGCCTGCATGGTGCGGGGGCCCGGAAAGTCCGCCTCGCCGCGAAACCAGCCGCGGCTGTCGTCATAAGGCATGTGCCGATCAAAGAACTTCGGCGATCCGATCCAGGAGGGATCCGGCCGGGTCTTCCAGGGGTCGCCCTCGTGGCCGCGCTGGTAGTCCCAGCCGTTGAAGTCGACGTGGTAGTTCTCGCCGCCGGTCTCGAACAGGTGCGGGTGGTCGCTGATCAGCTGGCTGACGATCCCGGCCCGGCGCAGCTGGCAGGTGATGGCGTCTTCCCAGAGCTCGATGGATCCCCAGGGCCGCCAGAGGAAGTCCAGGGCGCCGCAGAGGATGTCGTGCCGGGCGGGCATGCAGGGCAGGGAGCCGGTGAAATGCCGGTTGAAGCGTACGGAACGCGCGGCGAGGCGGTCGAGGTTCGGGGTGGCGAACTCCGTCCCGCCGTAGGCGCCCAGCATGTGCCGGTTGAGGCTGTCGAGGAGGATGACGACGGCGTTCTTGGCGATGGGGGGGATCATGCGAGGCCAACAATCCAGTGGCCTTCTCCCCTTGCGGGAGAAGGTGGCGCGAAGCGCCGGATGAGGGGTCGCGCCGGCGATTGCGGTGGCGTATCGACACCGCCGCGGAAGGGCCGGCGCGACCCCTCATCCGTCCGCCTTCGGCGGCCACCTTCTCCCCCAAGGGGAGAAGGCCTAGGCGCGACGGGCGTCATTCACGCATCCTCGAAAATCGCCACCACCCGCGACCAGCCGGCGGAGGCGGCCTTGATCTTCACCGGGAAGCAGGAGATCTCGAAGCCGAAGGGCGGCAGGGCCTCCAGGTTGGAGAGCTTTTCCATCTGCCAGTAGGGGATTTCGCGGCCGGCCTTGTGGCCTTCCCAGATGATCTTCGGGTCATGGTCCCGGGCCCAGGCCTTGGCGGTGTGGCTGAAGGGGGCGTCCCAGGACCAGGCGTCGGTGCCCACCACCTTCACGCCCCGTTCGGTCAGATAGAGGGTGGCCTCCCGGCCCATGCCGCAGCCGGTGTGGATGTAGGCCGGGGTTCCGAAGGCCGCGGCGGCGGCGGTGTTGACCACCACGATGTCGTAGGGCTGCAAGGTGTGGCCGATGCGGGCGAGCTCGGCCTCCACGTCGGCGGCGGTGGCGACATAACCGTCCGGCAGGTGGCGGAAGTCGAGTTTCACCCCCGGGCGAAAACAGTAGTCGAGGGGCGTCTCGTCGATGGACGGCGCCGGGCTGCGGCCATGGTCCGTGGTCGAATGAAAGTGCCAGGGGGCGTCCATATGGGTGCCGTTGTGTGTGGAGAGGGCGACCCGCTCCACGGCCCATCCCTCCCCGTCCGGCATGTCGGCGGGGGTCAGACCCGGGAAGGAGGCGGCCATCTGGGCCACGCCTTGCGCGTGGGTGAAATACTGGATCTGCGGCTCCATGCCAGGCGGATCGGAGGGCACGCCCACCTCGATGGCGATGGACAGATCGACGATGCGGCGCGGCATGGGCGGGTCTCCGGAGGGCGGGAACGCTAAGACAAAGGCCTTCTCCCCTTGGGGGAGAAGGTGGCGCGAAGCGCCGGATGAGGGGTCGCGCCGGCGGCTGAGCTGCATTGTCGACACCGCGCGGACAGGCCGGCGCGACCCCTCATCCGTCCGCCTTCGGCGGGATGGTCTTCTCCCCCAAGGGGAGAAGGCCTCTTATTCATCCCCCCAACACCGCCTCGCCGTTCAAAAACGCCTGGGCCATGGCGCAGTGCATGGCGACGCCTCTGGCCATCACGCTTTCGTCCAGGACCATGCGGTTGGAGTGGAGGGAGCAGCAGGTGCGCCAGTCGCCGCCCTCGGGGGTGGCGCCCAGGAAGGCCATGGCGCCGGGGGTCTGTTGCAGGACGTAGGCGAAGTCCTCGGCGCCCATCATCGGGGTGGGCATGGTGCGCCAAGCCTCGGCGCCGAAGAGTTCGACGGCGGTGCGTTCGGCGAGGCCGGTGATCCGGCCGTCGCAGACGGTGACGGGAAAGCCGGGGATGATCTCCAGCTCGCCGACGGCGCCGTGGGCGGCGGCCACGTGCTCGACCACCCGTTTGATCCCTTCGTGGGCCTTGGCGCGGGTGTGCTCGCTCATGGTCCGCAGGGTGCCGACCATCAGGGCGCTTTCGGGGATGATGTTGTTGGTGGTGCCGGCCTCGATCTTGGCGATGGTCAGCACCGCCGGGTCGAAGGCGGAGATGCGGCGGGTGATGAAGGCCTGCAGGGCCATGACGATCTCGCAGGCGACCGGGATCGGGTCGAGGGCGTCATGGGGCATGGCGGCGTGGCCGCCGGCGCCGCGAACCTTGATCTGGAGGACGTCGGCGGAGGCGAGCAGCGGCCCGGTGCGGCCGGCGAAGATGCCCGAGGGCACATTGGGCGAGACGTGCAGGGCGAAGGCCGCGTCCGGCTTGGGATCAGCCAGGAGGCCGTCGTCGATCATGAAGCGGGCGCCGTGATAGCCCTCCTCGCCCGGTTGGAACATGAACATCACCGTGCCCGCCAGCCGGTCGCGCTCGGCGCAGAGGGCCTTGGCGGCCCCGACCAGCATGGCGACGTGGGTGTCGTGGCCGCAGGCGTGCATGGCGCCTTCGGTCTTGGAGCCGAACTCCAGCCCGGTGTCCTCGTGCAGCGGCAGGGCGTCCATGTCCCCGCGCAGCAGCACCGTGCGGCCGTTGGTCGAGCCGCGCAGGATGGCCATCAGCCCGGTGGTCGAGGGGCCTTCGTGGATTTCCAGGGGCAGGCCTTCCAGGGCCGCGCGGATCTTGGCCGTGGTCTTGGGACAGTCGAGGCCGATCTCCGGGTCGGCGTGGATCGCCCGGCGCAGGGCGATGGCGTCGGGCAGCAGCGCCTGGCCGGCGTTGATCCAGATGTCGCCATCGATGGCGGAGGGGGCGGCGTTCAAGTCCATACTGTTGGGTCCTACTGACGGGTTTGAGGGCGCTCAGCGGCCGGTGAAGGCCGGGGCGCGTTTTTCGACGAAGTGGGCGACGCCCTCCTTGAAGTCCTCGGAGATGAAGCTGCCCGCCATGTCGGCATTGGCGGATTCGATAGCCTCGCCGAGGCCCTGGAACTGGGCGTTCCAGATCTCGCGCTTCATCTCGCGCAAACTGCGCGGCGAGACCTCTCGGGCCAGCATGGTCGCATAGGCCATGACCTCGGCCTCGAAGTCGCCGTGGGGGATGACGCGGTTGACCAGACCCATGGCCTTGGCCTCCGGCGCGCCGACCCGCCGGGAGGAGAAGAGCAGATCCGCGGCGTTGGCCATGCCCACCAGGCGCGGCAGCAGCCAGCTGACCCCGTGCTCGGCGATCAGGCCGCGGCGGGCGAAGGCGGTGAGGAAGACCGCGGCGTCGGAGGCAAAGCGCATGTCGGCGTAGCAGGCGATGACCAGGCCCAGGCCCGCGCAGGCGCCGTTGACCGCCGCGATGATCGGCTTGGGGACGGAGGGGAAGTAGGAATAGGTCTTGCGAAAATCCTCGCGCGCCGCCGGATCGAAGGGCGCCTCGGCCGCCTCGGCGCCGCGCCCGCCCTCGGTGATGCCCTGCAGCAGGTCCATGTCCGCCCCGGCGCAGAAGCCGCGGCCGGCGCCGGTGAGCACGATCACCCGCACCGCGTCGTCGTCTGAGGCCGCGCGCATGGCGGCCTTGACCTCCCTGTGCATGGTCGCGGTCCAGGCGTTGAGCTTGTCCGGGCGATTGAGGGTGACGACGGCCACCCCGTCCGTGACCGAATAGAGGATGTGTTCGTAGGCCATCCGAGGCGATCTCCCGAGGTTCGTCCCTAACGAATTCCGATACCCGTTCCACACATTTGGCGGGCGCCGTCACTGGGCCGTTGCGGCCATTCTGATCCGCATAGACGCCAACGTCCATGCGCGGAACCGGAATTTGCCGGGCCGCCGGCCGCGTCGTCGATGGAGAGCGACCATGACCATGTTCGATGACGACGGCGGCGCCCGGAGCGGTTTCGTGGCGGGCGGCCCGGCGGTGCTGCTGCGGCTGGAGGCCGTGGCCGCCCTGGCCGGTCTGGCGGCCTGGTATTGGACGAGCGGCCAGGACTGGACGCTGTTCGCGATCCTGTTCCTGGTCCCGGACCTGAGCCTGCTGGGCTATCTGGCCGGCCGGCGGACGGGCGCCGCCTGCTACAACGTCGCCCACAGTTCTCTGGGACCGATCGCGGTGATCGCCGCGGCCCAGGTCCAGCCCGCCCTGCTGCCCTTCGGCCTGATCTGGGGCGCGCACGTGGCCTTCGACCGGGCGTTGGGCTACGGGCTGAAGTACGGCACGGCGTTCGGCGACACCCACCTGGGGCAGGTGGGGAAGCGACGCGCGGCGGCGCGGGTTGCGGCGGCGTGAGGGCGCGATGACCAAGGTCGGTGGACCGAGGCCTTCTCCCCTTGCGGGAGAAGGCCTCGGTTGTTAAGGCCCGCGTGCAAAACCGCCGGGTCACGCTAAAGTCCTTCGGATGCGCGCCCTGGTCTTGCTTCTTACAACGATCACCCTGACCGCCTTCGCAGCCGGCCCCGCCCGCGCCGCCGGTCCCTGCGCCGGCTGGCCCGCCTTCGCCGCCGCCGCGCATCGCAACGGCGCCAGCGTCGCGGACATGGTCTGGTCGCCCTACGGCGCCGCGGAGAAGGGCTGGGCCACCTATGTCCCGCTGGTCAGCCGGGTGCTGGGCACGGACTGTCCCGTGGACAGCGCCGGTTTCGCCTGGGCCCTGTCGCGCTGGCAGACCTTCCACCGCATCGCCCCCACGGGTCTCTTCGGGCCGGCCGAGTTCGCGGTGATGAAGACCGCCTGGCAGCAGAGCCGGCCCTTCGTGCGCCTGCGCGCCACCGGGGTCTGCCCACCGCCACCTGAGCCGGCCGACCTGGAAACCGCGACCGCCGCCGAGACCCTCGCCGACCATCCGATGCAGCTGACCCACGAGGCCATGGCGGCCTATCGGGCCATGGTCGCCGCCGCCCGCCGCGAGACCTGGGGCATGGAGCCGAACGATCTGCGCCTGGTCTCGTCCTTCCGCAGCCCGGCCTATGACGCCGAGCGCTGCGCCCATGACGGCAATTGCGACGGGGTGCGGCGGGCGACCTGCTCGGCCCACCGGACGGGGCGGGCCCTGGACCTGGCCCTGCCGCCCCTGCCCGGCCGCGGCTCGGACTCCACCGCCGGGGAGAACCGCGCCCACATGGCCCGGTCGGTCGCCTACGGCTGGCTGGCGGCCAACGCCTGGCGGTTCGGGTTTGTGAACTACACCTTCGAGCCGTGGCACTGGGAGTGGACGGGGCCGGCGCTGGTTCGAAGCGCGCCTCCATCACCCTAGTTCATCTATCCTCCGTCATCGCCGGGCTTGTCCCGGCGACCCAGGATCGCTGGCGACACCGGTTATGGCGCGCCGCGGATCGCAGCGATCGTGCGTACGTCAGCGGTTGCGGGTCGCTTGCACCGTTCGTGATCCTGGGTCGCCGGGACAAGCCCGGCGATGACGGAGAATTGGGGTGACAGGAGGGGGGCACCCCGACCTTGACCGCCGCTCCCGCCGCGTCGGATGATCCGGCCGCGACGCGCCGGAACGGCGCGCACGGGGGACTTCATGGCCGCGATCACCTATGCGCCGACGGCGGACTCGCTGAATTCCCGCCCCCTGCCCGCCTGGTACGACGAGGCCAAGTTCGGGATCTTCATCCATTGGGGGCTGTTCGCCATCCCCGCCTTCGCCGCCAAGCTGGGCAGCATTTCCGACGCCTTCAAGACCGACTACGACCGCGCGGTGGCGATGACGCCGTACACGGAATGGTACGCCAATGCGATCAAGGTCGCGGGCACGCCCTCGGCGGACTTTCACCAACAGACCTTCGGCGGCGCGCCGTACGAGGACTTCAAACAGCCCTTCGTCGACGGGCTGAAGGCCTGGGATCCGGCGGCCTGGGCGGAGGCCTTCCGCGACTCCGGGGCCCGCTACGTGGTGCTGGTGACCAAGCATCACGACGGCTTCTGCCTCTGGCCCAGCGATGTCGAAAACCCCCATCGCGCCGGCTGGAACAGCGGCCGCGACATCGTCGGCGAGCTGGCCGCGGCGGTGCGGGCGGCGGGGATGCGGTTCGGGGTCTACTATTCCGGCGGCATCGACTGGACGTTCAATCCCGAACCCCTGAAGACCCTGGCCGATTTCATCGGCTCGGTCCCCGGCGGCGCCTATCCCGCCTACGCCGACGCGCAGGTGCGCGAGCTGATCGACCGCTATGAGCCCAGCGTGGTGTGGAACGACATCTCGTGGCCCACCCGGCAGGCGCCGCTGTTTCGTCTGTTTGCAGACTATTACAACGCCGTGGACGAAGGCGTGGTCAACGACCGCTGGACCTGCGCCAACGCCGCCACCCCCTTCCTGCATCTGAAGCTGGTCCGCCGGCTGCTGGACGGCCGGTTCAAGGCGGCGATGAAGAAGAACCCCAAGGCCTTCGAAGGGGTGATCCCGCCCGTGGTGCCGCACAGCGATTTCCGCACGCCCGAATACGCCCGCTTCCCCACCATCCAGGCCAAGAAGTGGGAGGCGACCCGGGGGATGAGCCATTCCTTCGGTTTCAACCGCAATGATCAGGAGGCGGACTACGCCTCCACCGAGACCCTGCTGGGGGACTTCATCGACGGGGCGGCCAAGAACGGCAACCTGCTGCTCAACGTCGGGCCCCGCGCCGACGGCTCCATCCCCGAACCCCAGGCGGCGCGGCTGAAGGCCTTCGGCGCCTGGCTGCGGGCCCATGGGGAGGCGATCTACGGCGCCCGGCCCTGGACCCGGGCGGAGGGGGTGACCGCGGACGGCGATCCGGTACGGTTCACGGTGACGGGGGACAGGCTGAACCTGATCGTGCTGGGCTCGCCGACGGGGTCCGAGTTGCGGGTGCAGGGGCTGGCCGCCGGGGGGCCGGGGGTACGGCTGGCGGACGGGAGCCCGGTTGCGGTGCGCGCCGAGGGGGAGGATCTGGTGTTGGGGTTTGCGACGCCGCTCGACGGGAGCTTCGGGCCGGCGTTTTCTCTGGAGGCGCCAGTGGAGGTGGACGGATGAACGACCTTTTCCGGCTCTCCGGCGGGATGCGGCGGGATCCCGGGATCGAGGCCTGGTTCGCCGGTCCGGTCCGGCTGGACCCCGGCGCCGACGCCCTGTTTTCCGACCCTGCCGGCGGGTTCGGCAGCTCGCGCGCGTCTGGTTCGAACCCTTCCGGGACTGCGGCGCGGACGTGCGCGAAATCCTGCACGAGGGCTATCCGGCAGCCCTCGTGGGGGACGCGGCGTTCGGCTACGTCAACGCCTTTCGGACGCACGTGAACGTCGGCTTCTTCCACGGCGCGGCCCTGGACGATCCGGCGGGCCTGTTGGAGGGCGCCGGCAAGCGCATGCGGCACGTGAAATTGCGGCCGGACCGGCCGGTGAACGCGGAGGCGCTGAGCGCGCTGATCGCGGCGGCGTACGGAGATATCCGCGCGCGGCTGGGGGGCGGGTCGTAATGGGTGAAGTGTAGCCATTCTCAAGGCCCTGCGTCGGCCCGACGCCCCCTCCGTCGCCCCGCTCCGCGGGTCGCCACCTCCCCCGCTGCGCGGTGGAGGACAACGGATGATTTGCTCCACCGTGAAACGGGGGAGCTGTCGGCGAAGCCGACTGAGGGGGCGTCGGGCCGGCGCAATCCGGTTTGTTGGATATCCCTCAGCGCTTCAGATCGGGGCGCGAGGCCAGGAAGGCGGCCTTCTCGGCGGCGGTGAGCACCTTGCCGGGCTTCTGGCGGGAGACCTTGGGGGTGGGCGGCGCATAGGCGCCCGGCCCCTTGTCGCCGGGCCGGGTCTTGCTGATGGGGGGCTTCATGGGGCGTCCTTCCGGCGAGGCTGGCGCCAGGGGTAGCAGGGCGGCCGAGCCGCAGGAAGCCATCCCCCGCCGAGACGGCCGAAACCAATCGATCGTGCGCCGCCCGAGTGGGGTGCAAGGCCCCTACACGCTCCCGGCTTCCAAACCCCGCGAAAGCGCGCGTAGGCGCCGCGCAGACGGGGATCCAGGGGATTTCCGCCGGCCCGCGCCCAGTCCCCTGGGTCCCCGCCTGCGCGGGGATGAGCGGATTATGGGGTTGCGGTCAGGCTTGGCATGCGATCGACGGGGTGGTGTCGTTAGGGTGCTACGGCCAGACCATCTGGGTCGCCTAGTAACTGGGCCCCACCAGCCCCCCCCCATTTCCCGATTGCCTCCCCCGCCCCTCCCCTGCCAAATACCGGGACTAAAACAAACGTTTGACGCACCCGATTTTCGAAAGCTGTTCCATTGACGCATTCCCCTCCCGCGGCGGCCGATTCCGGGCCCGCCGCCCTCGCCTCCGTCGACGGCATCATTGAGGGGCTAGCCTCGCAGGGCTATATCGCCTCCCGCCGCATCGCCACGGCCCTGTTCATGGCCAGCCATCTGCAAAAGCCGATCCTAGTCGAGGGCTCGGCCGGGGTGGGCAAGACCGAGCTGGCCATCGCCACCTCCACCCTGCTCGGCCTGCCGCTGATCCGCATGCAGTGCTACGAGGGGCTGGACGAGAGCCGCGCCCTCTATGAGTGGAAGTACGGCAAGCAGCTGCTCTACACCCAGATCCTCAAGGACCGGATGGGCGAGGCCCTTGGCGACGCGCCGTCGATGGACGCGGCCATGGACCGGCTGCACGACATGGGCGACCTGTTCTTCTCCGAGCCCTTCCTGGAGCCGCGGCCCCTGCTGCAGGCCCTGAAGGCGCCCGGCGGGGCGGTGCTGCTGATCGACGAGATCGACAAGTCGGACGAGGCCTTCGAGGCGTTTCTGCTGGAGATCCTGTCCGCCTATCAGGTCTCAATCCCGGAGCTGGGGGTGGTCAAGGCGATCGTGCCGCCGATCGTGTTCCTGACCTCCAACAACGTCCGCGACCTGGGCGACGCGCTCAAGCGCCGCTGCCTGCACCTGCACATCCCCCTGCCCGAGGAGGCCCTGGAGCAGCGGATCGTCGCCAGCCGGGTGCCGGGGGTGGAGACGCGGCTGAACCACCAGCTGGTCAGCTTCGTGCAGAGCCTGCGCAAGATGGACCTGCGCAAGTCGCCGTCGATCTCGGAAACCGTGGACTGGGCGCGGGTGCTGCTGCTGCTGCACGCCCACGCCCTGGAGACGGAGATGGTGCGCGACACGCTGAACGTGCTGCTGAAGTTCGAGCAGGACATCGTCGCCGTGGAGCCGCAGATCGGCGAGATGCTGCGCGCGCAGGCGCCGGCCGTGGCGGCGGGGTGATGGGGGTGGGGTTGGGTTCAATCTCGCCTGCGGGGTTACGGCGGACCGACGCCCCCTCCGTCTCGTCGCTTCGCGCCGATCCACCTCCCCCGCTTCGCGGCGGAGGACAACGTCCTTTGTGCTCCACCGTGAAACGGGGGAGCTGTCGGCGAAGCCGACTGAGGGGGCGTCGGGCCGTCGCACCGCCGGCGAGACCCATCCGCGCGCCTGGGATCCCCCCATGCAGCGCACCCTAGAGGACTTCCTCCGCGCCCTGCGGGCGGTGGACGTGCGGGTCAGTCCCGCCGAGGCCATCGACGCGCATATCGCCGTGGAAACGGTGGGCTACGCCGACCGGGAGCTGTTCCGGGACGCCCTCTGCGCCACCCTGGCCAAGACCGAGGGCGAGGTCGGCCGGTTCGAGACCTGTTTCGACACCTTCTTCGCCCGCGACGAATTCCACGCTCCGCCGCCGCCCTCAGCCGGCGCCGGGGGCGAGGCCGGCGCGCCGCCGCCGCCCCCGGCCTCGGAAGGCGGCGCCGGGGACGCGGAGACCGACCTCGCCCGCATGCTGCTGGAGGACGACGCGGCCGGCTTGGCCCAGGCCATGGAGGCAGCCGGGGAGCGGGCCGGGGCGGCGCAGATCCGGCTGTCGTCGCAGCGGCGGCTGATCACCCGGCGGCTGCTGGACGAGATGGGCATGCGCGGGGTGGAGCAGGCCATCGCCGCGGCGGGCGAGCGCGGGGACGAGGGTCTGGCCGAGCAACTGGCCCGCCGGCGCCAGGGGCTGATGGAAAAGGCCGCCCGCTATGTGGAGCGCCAGCACGACCTCTATGCCGGCGAGAGCGGCCGGCGGATGCGCGAGCAGCTGCTGGCCGACGAGAAGCTCACCGCCATCGACCCGCACCAGATGGGGACCATGCAGGCCCTGGTGCGCCGCATGGCCAAGCGCCTGGCCGCCCGCTACAGCCATCAGCGCCGCCGGGCCGTGCGCGGCAAGCTGGACGTGCGGCGTACCCTGCGCCGCAGCATGGTCAACGGCGGCGTGCCCTTCGACATCGTCTGGAAGCACAAGACCATCGCCAAGCCGAAGATCGTCGCCATCTGCGACGTGTCCGGCTCGGTGGCGGCGGTGGCGCAGTTCCTGCTCTTGTTCCTCTACAGCCTGAACGAGGCGGTGGAGCGGCTGGACGCCTTCGCCTTCTCCAACCGGCTGGTGGCCGTGGGCGACATCCTGGACGAGGAGGCGGCGGAGGCGGCCATCGCCGCCGTGCTATCGCGCATCGGCATGCGCAGCACCGACTACGGCCAGGCCTTCCAGGACTTCACCGACCTGCACCTGAACGAGATCGACCGGCACACCACGGTGATCATCCTGGGGGACGGGCGGACCAACTACGTCAACCCGCGCATCGACGTCCTGCGCACGATCAACGAGCGCGCCCGGGCGGTGATCTGGCTGAACCCGGAGCCGGAGAGCTTCTGGACCCGGGGGGACTCGGAGATGGAGAAGTACCGCCGCTTCTGCCACGTGGCCAAGACCTGCAACACGCTCAACCAGCTGGAGCGGATCATCGACGATGTGATGCGGACGTATCTGCCGAAGTGACGTCGGAGGCCTTCTCCCCTTGGGGGAGAAGGTGGCCCGAAGGGCCGGATGAGGGGTCGCACCGGCTGATCAGCTGCGTTGTCGACACCGCGCGATGGGCCGGCGCGACCCATCGTCCGCCTTCGGCGGCCACCTTCTCCCGGTAGGGGAGAAGGCCTCCATGTTACGGCCCCACCTCCACCGTCGTCTTCATCACCGACGCCTGGTACGGATCCCAGGTGGACAGCAGCCAGTAGATGGTCGCCGCCTTGGCCTTGGGCGACTTGGCCTTGGTCACCTCCGTGTAGCGGCTCATCACGAACGGGGCGTAGAAGTAGCCGAAGCTGAAGGCGGGGATCTGCTGGCTTGTGAGGCCCGGGCAGCCGCCGCCGCCGAGCCATTTCCAGAACAGGGTGCAGAAGACGCTGGGGGTCTGCACGGCGCTGAGCAGCATGGTGGGTTTCGACCACGGGCCCCAGGGCTCCGGCGCGGTGCGGGCCTCAACCTGCGCGCCGCCGCAGGTGTAGGTCAGCAGCCACACGCCCAGCTCCGCGCTCCAGGTCACCGAATGTTCGCCCACGCAGCGCTCGTCGTGGGAGGCGCTCCAGACGTTGGGGCTGTTGGCGTAGAGTTCGGCGCCCGCGGGGGGCGACCACTGGCCGCCCACCTGGCCGGACTGCCAGGTCTGATAGCTGACCCAGTTGGGGCCGGAGGGCCCCATGCCGGCGTAGAACTTCCAGGTCTCGAAGACCCCGATGGTCGCCTGGGGCGCCATGGCCAGATAGGGGATGCCCATCCGGTAGCGGGCGACGCCGAAGATGGGGATGTCGCCCTTTGGGGTCGGCGGGACGGCCGCGGTCACATAGACGAAGCCCTTCGGCATCTGCGGCACGAAGGTGCTCGCATAGGGCGGGGCGACCTGGGTGAAGGCCAGGGGGTTCGCCGGCGACGCCCAGGCCATGACACCGCGGCCGAGGCTGGTGGCCGTCCCGTTTTCCGGACAGCTCACCGGGGGCGGCAGGGCGAGAGGGTTGACCGCATTGGGCCCGAACGCATCGGGGCCCAGGCAGTGGTTGGTCCAGAAGAAGCCGTAGATCCGGCCGCCGACCTCGACGCCGCCGGTGGGGACGTTGAACGAGCCCTGGTCGATCGCCGGGGTCACCGTGGGGTGGTCGAGGCCCCGTTTGGTCCCGAACATCTTCATGTCCAGGCAGTCGGTCGGGTCGGGAGCGGCCGTGCGGGTGGTGACGCCCACGGCGTCGTCGGGCGGGCCGATCAGGATGGGGTTGTGGCCGCTGGGAACCGTGTCGCCGAACAGGAACAGCAGCTCGCCCTTGTCTGCCTCCACCGGAAAGCCGAGGTCGACCCCGAAGAGGCCGTAGCGGGCCTCCGTCTGGGCGTTGGTGGGCTGGCCGCTGTACCAGTCGGTCTGGCCGGTGAGCTGGCAGACCTTGGCGCTGGCGGAGATCACCGAGAGGGTCTGCGCGCCCGCCGGCGCGGCGAGGACGAGAGCGGCGAGCGCCGCCCATAGAGCGAACGCGAATGAGCGTTTCATCGAAACCCCCTGCCCTGGCGGCCCGTGCGGGGCCGTTGTTGGCGGTGATCCTAGCGCGAAAAGGGAGCGAACACCAATCAGAGGGGCGCGAGGGGCCCAAGCGTGGCCCTGGAGCGCGTTGATATCACGTAGATCCAACCCCATGCCTCGTCATCCCGGCCGGAGCGCCCTTGCGCGGAGAGCCGGGACCCAGTGGCCGGCGCCCAGTCGCCTGGGTCCCGGCTCTCCGCTTCGCTACGGCCGGGATGACGAGCAGGGAGGGGAGCGGCGATCCCAGTTCATCTCAAACCCGCACCAAATCCCACTGTCAGTCTGAGGCGTCGAACGCATGATGGAATGATTTTTCGAGGCCGGGGCCAAGTCAAGGACGAGCCCCCTTGGGCCCGCCGCTACGCGGCGACGCCTTCGGCGTCGTCCTTGAGTTGGCCCCGGCCTCGAAAGTAGGCTGGCCATGCGATCGACGGCTAGGTCTCGATCGTCGATCACCTCGCTTCACTCAGCGACGTCCAAAGCGCGCGCGCTTGCGCACCGATGCTACGGCGCCTGGTAGCAATGACCCGCCGCCGCCTCGGGCTTCAGTTCCGGGTTCTGCAGTGTGATCGACTTCAGGATCTGGCAGCGCTGGCGCGGCGTCAGGGTCGCATCGGCGATCAGGTCGGCGACGACCCGCGCCCCCGACTCCCGGTCCGCCCACATGCGCACGCCGCCGCCCTTGGGGGTGGCGAAGACCATCTGGGTCGGGGCGCCGGGGGTGTTGGACCAGGCGCGCCACAGGGGCAGCTTGCCGTCCACGCCGCGGCCGGGATCGCCGGTGGCGGCGAACTGGACCCAGTAGCTCATCATCGTGTCGGACAGGGCGATGCGGGTCGGCGCGTTCTGCTTGTTGAAGGCGATGGGGTCGAAGGCGCCCAGCAGCTGGAAATGGCCGAAGACGAAGGGGATCTCCACGCTGTGCGCCGCACCCAGCAGTTGGCCGAGGTCGGCGGTGAGGAAGCGGCCCTCCTCGTCCCAGTCGAAGCGGTAGGTCCAGACGGCGGGCTGGCCGCCCTGGGTCATGACGGCGGCCGGCTTGTCGACGGCGTTGGCCCGCCAGACCCGGCTGGGGTAGCGGGCGGCGGCGGCGTAGAGGGCCGGGTCGCGGACCATCGGCAGCTTGCCGAACAGGAAGGTCACCAGCTTGGGATCGAAGACGTTGAACAGCTTCATCTCGTCCCGGTTGGTGCCGGTGATCACCGGCACGGCGTTGTAGGCGGCGGGGGTGGAGAGGGCCGAATAGCTGCCGGCCGCCGGCAGGACGATGCCGTCGGCGATGATCCGAGCCGGGTGGTAGTCCTTCTTGTCGGTGTAGGCGTCGAAGATCGCCTGGACCGGAGCGGCGCGCAGGGTCTCGCCGGTGACCGGCTTGCCGGCGCCGACGATGCGAGGGGCGACGGCGCGGGCGGAGTCGGGATCGTTCCCCTCCAGCCCCTCGGCCTTGGCGAGGGGGACGCTCTCGAAACCGCCGGACTCCGAGATCGCCCGCTGGAACAGGCCCTTGGCCCGGGGGCTGGTGAGCAGCACCGAGACGTTCTGGCCGCCGGCGCTCTCCCCGAAGATGGTGACGCGGCCGGGGTCGCCGCCGAAGGCCGGGATGTCCTGCCTGATCCACTCCAGGGCGCGAATGGCGTCCAGGGTGCCGAAGTTGGGGGAGGCGTCGTCGGGGATGCTCCCGCCGTCGCGCAGGGCCGCGTGGGCCATCCAGCCGAGGGCGCCCAGGCGATACTGGATCACCACCACCACCACGTGGAAGCGGGCGGCCAGGGCGCCGCCGTCATACTGCGCCGCCCGGCCCCAGGTGTTGGAGCCGCCGTGGATCCACATCATCACCGGCAGCTTCGCCGCAAGCGCCTGGGCCGCGCTCATCGGGGGGGCGTAGACGTTGAGATAGAGGCAGTCCTCCTGGCCGATGACCTGGCCGAACTTCTCCTTGGCCACTCCGTCGAGGCCGCTGAGCTGCTGCGGGCACCAGGGGGCGGCGGCGATGGCGGGGCGGGTTCCGGTCCAGGCTTCGGGCGGCCGCGGCGCGCGCCAGCGCAGGGGCCCCACGGGGGGCTTGGCGTAGGGGATGGAGCGCCAGACGTTGGCGCCGGTGTCCGGGTCGGTGAAGCCGACCAGGGTTCCGCTGGAGATCGTGCGGGTGGTGGCGGCGTCGGCGGTCGGCGGCGGGGCGGGTTTCGCTGGGGCGGCGCAGGCGGCGAGGAGCAGCAGGCAGGCGAGCAGCGCGGCGCGGTTCATGGTGGTCCCCCCCCGGGTGGTGTCGTGGTTGCGGGCAGAGTGAGGGGATGCGGGGGGAATGCCAAGCCGGCATTGGGGGGTGACGCTCAAACGGAAGGCAAGGCGAGGGCCCTAAGCTTCTCCCCCATTTATGGGGGAGGTGGACCCGAGCAACGCGAGGGGCCGGAGGGGGCAAGTCTGCGCCCCTCCACTTGCCCCCTCCGTCGCTTCGCTGCGCTCGCGCCACCTCCCCCATAAATGGGGGAGGAGCTGCGGCCCCGCCCTACGCCGAGACTGGAAACGTCGGCCAGCGCTCCGTGATCCGGCCCTGGTCGTAGGCGGCGATGTCGCCGAACTGGAGGAACACCGCCTCGCTCTGTTTGGGGCGCAGGAACACATAGTCGTCGGGCTTGAGGTCGACCCGCCGCGAGCCGGTGAGCAGTTCCTGGTTGGAGGAGCGGCCGAAGAGGTCGTTGTACTGCAGGCCGGGGGGCGAGACCGGCACGGCCATCCAGTGGCCGCCGAACATGAAGAAGGCCCGTTCCGAATTGGGGTCGAAGAAGGTCATCACCGAGCTCAGGGCCTCCAGGGAGGGGATCTGCATCCGCGGCAGGGCCTTGATCACCGGGGTGGCGATGAAGGCGGCGGGGACGTGGGTGGCCAGGGTGGCGAGGTCGAAGTCCACCGGCTTGACGAAGGCCGAGCCGATGGAGACCTCGTTGGCGTAGGGGTCGTGGGCGTGCAGCAGATAGGTGGGGCTGCCGGCGGTGTTGAGGGTGAAGCGACCCGGATCGCCGCCGAGCTTCTCGGCCAGGACCTGGCGGGCGGCCTTGTAGACCTGCTGCACCTGGGCGAAGGCGGCCTTGGGCCGCGGGGTCTTGGGCACGTGGGGGTCGTAGCCCATGAGGCCGGATATCTCGATATTGGGATCGGCCTTGGCCAGGTCGACGGCCCGGGCCAGGGCGGCGGCGTCCGCAAAGCCGCCCCGGTGCAGGCCGACGTCGATCTCGAAATTCACCCGGGCCTTGAGGTTCCGCGCGCGGGCCAGGGCCGAATACTGGGCCAGGCGTTCCGGCGTATCGATCAGCCATTGCGGCCCAGGATGAGCCGCGTCCGAGCCCGTGAACTTGTCGAGGTGCTCGGCGGCGAGCATGGCCGGCAGGGGCTTGCCCAGCAGCAGGTCCGCCTCGGGGCGACGCTGGCGCATCTCCCCCAGCATCTCGCCATTGAAGACCATGAAGCGGTCGGTCTTCAGCCCGTCGGCCACCGCGTCGATCAGGCCGATGGCCGGCAGGGACTTGACCACCACCCGCACGCCCATATTGGAGCCGGCGAGGTTGGTCTTCACCGCCGCGATATTGGCCGCCAGGCGCGCGCGGTCGACCACCAGGGTCGGCTGGGCGATCTTCGCCTCCCTCAGGGCCGCCGAGACGGCCTTGAAATAGGCGTCGTGCCCGCCCGCGCCGCGATCCGGTCGGCGCAGGGCGATCACGCCGACGCCGGCCAGTCCGGCCGCGCCGAGGGCGGTAAGGGCGCCGCGGCGCGAGGGTTTCTTGTCAGACATCTTGTTGGGCATCGATCAGCGCCTTCTTCAGGTAGGCGTTCAGGAACCGGCCGTCGGGGTCGAGGCTGGCCCTGACCTCCATGGCGTCCGTCCAGCGGGGGTAGAGGGCCTTGAAATCGGCCGCCCTCAGGGAGTTCAGCTTGCCCCAGTGGGGCCGGCCGCCGTGGCGGCGGAAGATGGGCTCGATCAGCTTGAACAGGAACTTGTAGTCGTCCTTGTAGTAGGCGTGCACCGCCACCGATCCGGAGGGGCGCTGATAGAAGGGCGACAGCCAGGCGTCGTCCGCCTCGATGGTGCGCACCTCGATGGGGAAGAAGACGTCGTTGCGATGGGCCTCGATGGCGGCGACCACCTCCTTGAGGACGGGAATCTGCGCCTCCTGCGGCAGATGGAACTCCATCTCGTTGAAGCGCACCGGCCGCTCGTTGGAGAGCAGCTTCCAGCCCTCGTCGACCATGTCCTCCGGCGGGGTGGAGCCCAGGGCCTGGACGGCGATCCAACGGCGCAGGTGCGGGGACCAGCCGAAGAGGTCGCGCAGCCGCTTCAGGTCCATCAGCACGGCGGAGTCGGTATCCGCCCCCCGGGGCTTCACCGCCGCGTTGGTCACATTGGCGGTGATCACCGCCGCCTTGCCGGTGAAGGGGATGGCGTAGAACTCCACATTGCGGTTGGTCGCCTTGAGGTGCTCCCAGTCGTCGCAGGCGTCGTTCAGGTCGCGCAGGACCACCCGCTTGTGCACGCGGGTGAGCGGCCGGTTCTTCAGCACCACCTGGGTGACCACCCCGAAGGCGCCCAGGTTGACCCGGGCGGCGTTGAAGATCTCCGGATGGTGGTCGGCGTCGCAGTCGAGGATCTCCCCCCGCGCCGTGGCCAGGCGGAAGGACTGGACCTCGCCGTGGATGGCCTTCAGCCCCTTGCCGGTGCCGTGGGTGGCGGTGCCGAGGGCGCCGCCGATGGACTGTTTGTTGATGTCCGGCAGGTTGGGCATTTCCTGGCCGATGGCCGCCAGGGCCGGGCCGAGGTCGCCCAGCCGCATGCCCGCCGAGACCCGGGCGGTGAGGGCGACGGGGTCGTGGTCGAAGAGGCCGCCCATGCGGTCCAGGGTCAGCAGCGTGCCGGCGGTGGGGACCAGGGGCATGAAGCTGTGGCCGGCGCCCACGGGACGGATCGGCCCCGGCGCGGTTTTCAGCACCGTCGCCAGTTCGTCCTCGGTGGACGGGGCGGCGCGGTCCCGCGGGTAGGCGGACTGGATGCCCGACCAGTTGCGCCAGAGCAGGCGCCCGCCGCTGTCGGTGGCGGGCGGCGACGCCGGCTCGCGGTCGCGCCAGGCCCGGTATCCCACGGCGCCGGTCCCGCCGATCGCGGCGGCGCCGCCGACGGCGGCGGCGCCGGTCATCAGGTTTCTTCTCGTCGTCATCGCACGTCCTCCCGCAATCTTTTTTTTCGTTCGGTCTCAGTTGACCGGCTGGTCGGCCATGAAGCGGATCAGGGCCTGGTAGTCCTGGCCGGTGCAGGAGAAACACTGGCCCCCGGCCGGCATGCCCTTGTAGCCGCTCACAACGCTGCCCATCAGCGCGGCCATGCCCTTCTGTGCGCGCGGCGCCCAGGCGGCGCGGTCGCCGGCCAGGGGCGCCCCGGAGGCGGCCACGGCGTGGCAAGCCTTGCAGGCGTGGGCATAGAGGTCGGCCAGGCGGGGGTCCGCCGGGGTCATGGCCGCGGCCTGGGCGGCCAGCTCGGCGGGACTCTTGGGCGGGGCGGGCGCCTGGCAGGCGGACAGGGCCGCGAGGATCGCGCCGAGGGCCAGGGTGCGGATCGGCGTCATGCGGCGACATCCTTCGGGGCCAGGTAGGCGGGCAGGTAGTTGGCCAGATAGCTCTCGGCCATGCGGCGGCTCTCCTCGAAGCAGAAGCTGGAAATCTTTCCGTCTTCCAGCGGCAACTGGGCCCAAAGGCGGTCGATCATCATCACCACCAGGGCGGCGCGGCGCTCCAGGTCCGTCACCGGCGGCAGGTGAAAGCAGGCGTCGAGGACCCCGGCCATGGTCCGGCCCATCTCCATCACATGGGCCTCGTCGGCCTGCCGCAGCACCGGCGAGGCCAGGGCCCGGCGCATGAGCGCCCCGTAGACCGGATGCTGGTCGTAGAAGGTCCGCGCCGCCCGCATCTGGGTGTTCAACAGGTCGGCCCAGCGCCGATAGGGGGCGTTTTCGGTCAGGGCCCGGGCCAGCCACTGGTCCTGCCGCGCGTTGTAGCGCCCCAGCAGGGCGGTGAGCAGGGCGTCCAGGGTGGGAAAGAAGTGGTAGAGGCTGGAGGCGGAGGTTCCCGCCGCCGCCGCCACGGCCGGAAGGCCGAGGCCGTCGGCGCCCGCATCGCCGATGAGCCGGTCGGTGGCGTCGAGAATGGACTCCACCCGCACCCGGCCAGCGGCGCGCCGCGGCGCCTTGGCCAAGCCGTTGAGGGGCGTGGATACAGGTTGGACTTCAACGGCGAGGACCACGTCGCATCCCAGGTTGGTGGAATTTATTCCACGATAATCCCGGCAGCGAAGCTTGTCCAGCGGAGGGTGGACGGGGCTCCGATGACGCTGCGGAAACAGTGATTGAGGAGCCTTACGAAGAAGGCCTTCTCCCCTCGCGGGAGAAGGTGGCGCGCGAATGCGCGACGGATGAGGGGCCGCGCCGGCCCATCCGACCTCTTTGTGTGAGCACGTAACCGGGGCAAATTGCAGGGCATGGGGACTATTCAGGGTGAC
>PLSW01000057.1 GCA_003165275.1 Caulobacteraceae bacterium | reverse complement strand
GCCCGGGAATCTGCCCCGGTTACCGATCCCCATCCCTGAAGGATGGGGGCTGCACTTCGGTCGGCTGCCGCATCCTGCGTGCTTCGACACGCGCGCGAAGGGCGCGCTACTCAGCATGACGTATAGTCTTGCAGCCCATCCCTCTTCGTCATCCTGAGTAGGGAGCGCAGTGACCGTGTCGAAGGGCGCGGGGGCGGTGTTCCAGCCCGGCCGTTTGCGGCAAGGTGGCCCTCAAGGAGAGCCCCATGACCAACGCCCCGTCCCCCGTCACCCTGACCCGCGAAGGCCGCGTCGCCGTCGTCACCCTCAAGCGGGGCGACCGGCTGAACGCCCTCTCCGGCGCGGTGATGCTGGCCCTGACCGAGGTGGCGCAGGGGTTGCGGGGGGACACGTCCACCAGCGCGGTGGTGCTGACCGGGGATCCGGTGTTCTCCGCCGGGGCGGACCTGGCCGACCCGGCCCGCCTCGAGCGCGAGCACGCCCCGCTGATCGACCGGCGCGAGGCGATGCGGGCGGGGCCGGACATGTGCGCGGCCTGGGAGGCCCTGGATCAGGTGACCATAGCGGCGGTGGAGGGGTTCTGCATCGGCGGGGCCCTGTCCCTGGCGGCGGCCTGCGACTTCCGCATCGCCGGGCGGGGCGCGCATTTCCGCCTGCCGGAGATCCCCCTGGGCATGAACATGAGCTGGCACACCCAGCCCCGGCTGGTGAACCTGATCGGCCCCGCCCGGACCAAGCGGCTAGTGATCTTCGGCGAGCGCCTGGGCGCCGAGGCGGCCCATGCCTGGGGCCTGGTGGACGAGCTGGCCCATGACGGGGGCGCCCTGGCGGCGGCCCGCGCCTGGGCCGAAAAAGCCGCCGCCCTGCCACCGATCCCGGTGCGCATGGCCAAGCGGGCCATCACCCAGGCGGCCACGGCCCTCAACCCGACCTCGACCTTCATGGACCTGGACCAGTACCTGCTGGCGGCGATGACCGCGGACCATGCCGAGGCGATCGCGGCCTTTTTCGAGAAACGGCCGCCGCGGTTCACCGGGGATTGACCGGGCTTGTCCAGTATACCGCGCCCCTGACCCCCTCGAAGTCTGAAACGCGATTCGGCGAACACGTTCGGCGTCAAGGCTCTCTTAAAGCCCTTCAGGCACAGTGGCGTCGCTAGGGAGCCACCATGCACCGTTCAGACACTTCATCAGCGAGTGCGGCGGGGCCATCGCCGTTGGACCAGCTGCCGTTTCCCTTCGCCCTGATCGGCGAGGACCGGCGGATCGTCGACGTCAACATGGCCTTGATCCAGTGCCTAGGACGCCGTCGCCGCGACCTGATCGGCGAGGCGCTGGACGGGGTGCTGGAGGCCGCCTGCGCGGACGCGGCGGAGGGTCCCGCCGGCACGGTCTATCGCATCTGCCAGAGCGACGCCGAGAGCTGGTACCGGCTGGAGGTTCGCGCCGCCGGGGGCGGCGCCTGCGCCACCCTGGTCGACGTGTCCACCGAATACGCCCAGATCGAGCGCCTGCGCACGGCGCTGTCGACCCGCGAGCGGCTGCTGCACGACGCCAAGGTCGGCACCTGGCGGTTTGATCCGGACACGGCGATCTATCGCTTCTCCAGCGAGCTGGCCCTCGGCTACGACGACGTGGGCGCGCCGGTGCCGGTGGCCTTCCTGGAGACCCTTCAGCATCCGGACGATCGCCAAAAGGACCGGGAGATCCGTGAGCGGATCACCACCCAGGGCGGGTCGGCCATCGAGGAGATGCGCTACCAGGAGGCCGGGGGCGCCTGGACTCACCTGCGGGTGCACTATCGCGCCGGCCCGCGGCTGGCCTCGGGCCTCTATGAAATGTACGGCCTCAGCCAGGACATCACCCCCATGGCGGTGGCCCGGGACGAGGCCAAGGCCGGGTCGTTGCGCCTGCGCATGGCCCTCAAGGGCGCCCGGGCCGGGGTGTTCGAATACGACCACCTCAAGCGTGGGTTCTGGATGTCGCGGGAGTTCGTCGCCCTGGTCACCGAGGAGACCCTGGCCGCGGCCGCGGGTGAATCCTACAAGATCTTCCATCCTGACGACGTTTCCATCGCGCATGGCCTAGAGGAGCGGGCGCGATCCGGGGGCAGCCTGGAGCCGGCGGACTTGCGGCTTGTGCGCGGCGACGGCTACGCCTGGGTGCGGTTCTATCTGGAGATCGAGCGCAACGCCGAGGGCGAGCCCACACGGTCGGTGGGGCTGATGCTCGACATCGACCAGGAGAAGCGCCAGGAGCTGGCGCTGAACGAGGCCCGGCGTGCGGCCGAGGCGGCGACGGCGGCCAAGTCCAGCTTCCTGGCCTCGGTGAGCCACGAGATCCGCACCCCCATGAACGGCATCGTGGGCGTGCTGAACCTGTTGAAGCGCGAGGCCCTGAGCGAGGCCGGCCGCGGGCTGCTGGACGAGGCCCTGGGCTGCAGCGACATGCTGGGCCAGCTGATCAACGACGTGCTCGATTTCTCCAAGATCGAGGCGGGCCGGCTGGAGCTGTCGCCGGCGCCCACCGACCCCCGGGCCCTGGCCGAGGGGGTGATCAAGCTGATCGCCCCGCAGGCGCAGGCCAAGGGGGTGAAGCTGACGCTCTCCACGCCGGATCTCGGCCATGTGCTGATCGACCCCCTGCGCCTGCGTCAATGCCTGTTCAACATCGTCGGCAATGCCGTGAAGTTCACCGAGGTCGGCGGGGTGGAGGTTCGCCTCACTGTCCTTGGCGAAGGCGAGGCCCGGCGCCTGCGGTGCGAGGTGGAGGACACCGGCATCGGCGTGCCCGAGGCTGCCCGCGCCAGCCTGTTCGACCGCTTCCAGCAGGCCGACAGCGGCACCACCCGGCGCTTCGGCGGCACCGGCCTGGGCCTGGCCATCGCCCGCAGCCTGGCGCGGATGATGGGTGGGGACCTGGATTTCCACAGCCGCCCCGGCGAGGGCTCCACCTTCTGGTTCGAGATGAGCGCCCCCGAGGTCGCCGCCCTCGCCGCGTCGCCGGCGGACGAGATGGGCGCCGCGCCCCTGGAGGGCCTGCGCATCCTGGTGGTGGACGACAACCGGGTGAACCGCATCGTCGGGGTCAAGTCCCTGGAGGCCCTGGGGGCGCAGGCCGAGGCCGTCGACAGCGGCGCGGCCGCGATCGAGGCCGTGACCGCCACCGCCTACGACCTAGTGCTGATGGACATCAACATGCCGCAGATGGACGGGCTGGAAGCCACCCGCCGCATCCGCGCCCTCCCCGGCCCCGCCGCCGGCCTGCCGGTGATCGCCATGACCGCCGACATCATGAGCCACCACCAGCGCGCCTATGTGGCCGCGGGGATGGACGGGGTGGTGCCCAAGCCGTTCTCGCCGGCGCAGCTGCTGGGAGAGATCAACCGGCTGGCGCGGGGGGATGCGGGGGAGATGGTGGCGGCGGGCTAGGACGATCGTCTGGATCCGCGCCCACACCGGCCAATAGCGACACGGAGGCCTTCTCCCCTTGGGGGAGAAGGTGGCGCGCAGCGCCGGAAGGGGTCGCGCCGGCCGCTGAGCTGCATTGTCGACACCGCGCGGATAGGCCGGCGCGACCCCGTCCGCCTACGGCGGCCACCTTCTCCCCCAAGGGGAGAAGGCCTCTCACCCTTCACACCGTCCGCTGCGCCCGGTCCTTCTCGTTGGTCGCGCGGATCATCTGCTTGACCTGGTCCCACTGCTCCTCGCTCCAGGCGCGCAGGCCGGCGAAGTTGCCGCCGGTGGCCTGGTAGGCGGCGCCGTCGATGGCGATGGTCTGGCCGTTCACATATTCCGAGCCCGGCGCCAGCAGATAGACGGCCAGGTTGGCCAGTTCGGCCATCTCGCCGACCCGGTTCATCGGGTTGTGGCTCATGTCGGAATAGGCGCGTTCCTGGGCCCCCGGATTGAGCCGCGCGCTCATCCCCTCGGTGGGGAAGGGCCCCGGGGCGATGGCGTTGAAGCGCACGCCGCGGCCGCCCCACTCCACCGCCAGGGACTGGGTCATGGCGTTCAGCCCGGCCTTGGACATGGCCGAGGGCACGGTGAAGGGCGAGCCGTTCCAGACCCAGGTGGTCAGGATGGAGATCACCGAGGCCTGCGTCCCCTCCGCCAGCCAGCGCTTGCCGCAGTCCAGGGTCATGTAGAAGGAGCCGCGGAAGACGATGTTGGCGATGGCGTCGAAGCCGCGGGTGGACAGGTCCTCCGTGCGGCTGATGAAGTTGCCGGCGGCGTTGTTGACCAGGCCGGTGAGTGGGCCGCCATCGGCCCAGATGGCGTCCAGCATGTCGGAGATGGCCTCGGGGACGCGGATGTCGCAGGCCATGGGCACGCAGCGGCCGTCGTGGGCCTCCATCAGTTCCTGGGCCGCCGCCTCCAGGATCTGGCCGCGCCGGCCGCAGATGTAGACCACGGCGCCCAGCATCAGGCAGGCCTCCGCCATCACCTTGCCCAGCCCCGTGCCGCCGCCGGTGATCAGCACCCGTTGGCCGGCCATCAGGCCGGGTTTGAACATCAGGTCGTCGGGGGTCATGGGCGCGCTCCTCGGGCGGGATTTGCCGGAGGAAACGCCGGAAGCGCGGGCGGGGCAAGGGTGACGCAGGGGGATGGATTCCCTTTTGCTCCACCGTGAAACGGGGGAGCTGTCGGCGAAGCCGACTGAGGGGGCGTCGGTCAGCTGTATGTGCGACGGGCCGACGCCCCCTCCGTCACTTCGCTTCGCTCAGCGACACCTCCCCCGCTTCGCGGTGGAGGACAAGATCTCGCTACCCCCCGATCCTCTTTTCCAGCACCACGAACGCCAGGTCGTCGCGCAGGGGCAGGCCGAACCTTTCGTCGTCGTAGGGGAAGGGCTTGGTGTCGCCGGTGCGGGCGTAGCCGCGGCGTTCGTACCAGGCGATGAGGGTGTCGCGGATGTTGATCACCGTCATCACGATGTATTTCCCGCCCCGCTCGGCGATGTAGTCCTCCGCCGCCGCCAGCAGGGCGCGGCCGAGCTGGCGGGCCTGGAGGTCGGGATTGACCGTCAGCATGCCGAGGTACCAGCACTCCGGATTGTCCCGCTCCAGCCAGACGCTTCCGAGGATGGGCCCGCCCGGCGCATCGCGCAGGGCCAGGATCACCGAGCCTGTCTTGCACGCAAGGTCGGCCCGCAGGGAGCCCGCGTCGGTGCGCTGGCCGTCCAGGTAGTCGGCCTCGGTGGTCCAGCCGGCGCGGGAGGAGTCGCCGCGGTAGGCGGAATTGACCAGGTCGGCGATGGCCTCGAGGTCGGCGTCGGCGGCGGGAGCGATGATCATGGGCGGAGGTAGCCAATCGGGGCGGGACTGGGGAAGCCTGTTTTTTCGGGCGGGGGGTCGAAAGTGGGGAGCCGCGATAGCGCCCCACCTTGACGCGCGCCGTCGTTCCGAGGCTTTTCCGGGCTCCCCTCCCCCCTCCCCGCCGCCCCCCGGAGCCGCCCCATGCAGACCCGTCCCCTGGGCCCCTTCCAGGTTTCCGCCATCGGCCTCGGCTGCATGAGCCTGTCGCACGCCTACGGCCCGCCGCCGCCGCGGGAGCAGGCCGAGCGGGTGCTGCTGGGGGCCCTGGACGCGGGCTACACCTTCTTCGACACCGCCGCCGTCTATGGGCTGGGCCACAACGAGCGGCTGGTGGGCGAGGTCTTGGGGCCGCACCGGGACAGGTTCGTGCTGGCGTCGAAATGCGGCATGACCAACGGCGAGCAGCGGGAGCTGAACGGCAGCCCGGAGCGGCTGAAGACCACCTGCGACGAGAGCCTGCAGCGGCTGGGGGTCGAGGTGATCGACCTCTATTACCTGCACCGCTGGGACCGGCGCGTGCCCATTGAGGACAGCGTCGGCGCCCTGGCCGACCTGGTGCAGGCGGGGAAGATCCGCGCCATCGGCCTGTCGGAGGTGTCCGCCCCCACCCTGCGCCGGGCCCACGCCGTGCATCCGATCGCGGCCCTGCAGACCGAATACTCCCCCTGGACCCGCAACCCGGAGATCGCGGTTCTGGACGCCTGCCGCGAGCTGGGCGTGACCTTCGTCGCCTTCAGCCCGGTGGCGCGGGGCTTCCTGGCCGGCGGGGTGCGGGATGTCAGCCAGCTGAAGGCGGGGGATTTCCGGGTCGGCATGCCCCGGTTCCAGGGTGAGGCCTTCGAGGCCAATCTGAAGCTGCTGGACGCCTTCGAGGCCCTGGCCGCAAAGGCCGACTGCACCCCGGCGCAGCTGTGCCTGGCCTGGCTGATGCGCAAGGATGCGGGGATCGTGTCGATCCCGGGGACCAGCCGTCCGAAGCACATGCGGGAAAACGCCGGCGCGGCGGCGGTGGTGCTCGGCGACGCGGTCATGGCCGAGGTCGAGGCGCTGGTGAACGAGCGCACGGTGAGCGGCCCCCGCTATCCGGCGGCGATGCAGGCGACGGTGGATACCGAGGTGTAGGGCTCAAACGCCGGCTGTATGTGCGGACGCGTTGGTGAATTCCGATCATCCGCAACACCAACACCCGCTCATCCCGGCCTCCGCCCATAGGCGCTAACCTAGGGTCAGTTGGGCTCGCCGCCCCACGGCTCGTCATCCCGGCCGGAGCGAAGCGGAGAGCCGGGACCCAGGAGCCGAGCCCACCGGTCCTTGCGAGCCGCTGGGTCCCGGCTCTCCGCGCAAGGGCGCTCCGGCCGGGATGACGAGCAGGGGGAGCAGCTCACGGCAGGCCCAACGCGCCTAAGTTAGCGCCTATGGGCATTCGCCGGGAGGAGCGGAGGTTTGGAAGCCTTCGCGGGAAAGAAGGGCAAACAATCCGTCGCCAAAGGTCGCCCTTACCCCCCGGCGCTGGCGGGTGTCGATGCGGAGCCCGCTCGGCCGCTCCGCATGGAACGAAGCTTGGCTTTGCGGGTTCATGAGCAAGACCCATCGGGACCAACAACGAGGACGCCATGCTTTACACTCTTGCGGTCATTCTGCTCGTTCTCTGGCTCTTGGGTTTTGTGGCCCATATCGGCGGCGGGCTTATCCACCTGCTCCTCGTCATCGCCGTCATTGTCATCATCTATCGGTTGGTTACGGGTCGGCGCGCGGTCTGATCGGCGAGGCGCCAGAGCCTCGCTTCCAGGATCCGCCCCACGATCAGCACGGCTGTGGAGCCCGCGAGGGCCCTCGCCTTGGGCCTCGCCTTGGACGGGGCGAGAAAGAGCCGGTCAAGATCGGCGCCAACGTCGTCACCCACGGTGCGCCACCCCATTTTCGGCTGGCCGAAGTGGGGTCCGGAGGACTCTCGGTTTGAGCTTGCGACCGTATAGGTCCGACCATATGATTGTGACATGATCGGTCGTTTGAAAGCTAACTTGGCGAACTACATTCAGCGGTCGTTTTCCTCACTACCGGAATACCTGCTGAAGTCTCATGGCGTAATTCATATTGGGGCAAACGATGGCCGCGAGGCCCACACCTATTCGAAGGCTAAACTCGATGTGGTGTGGGTGGAGGCCATCCCTCAGGTGTACGCGCGATTGGCGGCCAACATCGCCCCCTATCCGCGCCAGGTAGGCTATAATTACCTGCTCTTGGATTCCGATGGGGAACGGCGAGTATTCCACGTCGCGGACAATAACGGCGCCTCATCCTCCTTGTTCAAATTTGCCGATCACGAGAAGATTTGGCCGCACGTCAAGTTTTGTGAAGACATCGAGTTAACGGGATATACTCTACCCACGATGGTCGAGCGGGAAGGCGTCGACTTGTCGAAATACGACTGCCTGGTGCTCGACACGCAGGGCGCGGAGCTGGTGATCCTCAAGGGCGCGCAGCCGTGTTTGGGCGGATTTCGCTATATCCTGGCCGAAGCGGCGGATTTCGAGTCCTACGCGGGCGGCGCCACCTTGTCCGAAATCGTTGATTTTCTGGATTCCCAGGGGTTCGACCTGGTCGAGAAATTTCTCTTTGCCGAAAAGCCCGGCGTCGGCTCGTACTTCGACGCCCTGTTTAAGCAACGCCAATAGCCCTGGCGGACGCGGAGCGTAGGGCGTCTGGTTGGCCGTAACCGAAGTTCGTTGCGCGCGGATCAGAGGAGCGCCGCATGCTCTTCCTTGTATCGATGTCGCTCGCAAGCCTAGCGATCGTCGCGACGGTTTCACTCGTCCTCGTCCTGCTTCATCGTGCACGGGAAGGTAGGTTTGTCGGCGCCGTTTGGGCGCCCGCCGTTGTCGCGGTGCTGTTCGCTCCACTCAGCTACGTCTTGAGCGTGGTGGTGGGCGGAAGTATTGGCGGAGGCGTTGGCGCAGTTCTCGGCGCGCGACTTGGTTCGGCCCAGACCTCGGCCATCATTCCAGTCGGAATAGGCGTCGGCATGTGGCTGGTCGGCGCCGCGCCTGCCCGGCGCTGCCCTGGTGACGCTAGCCGGACTCACGGTCTTGCGTCCGCGCCGATAGCCAATTTGACGATGTAGCGATTCAACCCTGACTCGAACTCTTGACCGACGCTCGCAATCCGAATTACGGAATTACGGTGACACGATATCAATTGCGCAATTTTCAATCGCAAAGTCGGCGCGGAGCTCCGCCGAATACGGCAATTGATATCCTGTCACCGTAATTCTGCTTGCCACGTCCGGGAAGATGCGCAAGCTGCAACCGGCGGCGGGGCGGCGTCGGTCGGAATGGGCGGCCTAGGCCGCGGCTTCGGCAAGCTCGGTCCGCGTCAGCCAGGCGCGCCACAGATCGCGATAGGCCCCCTCGGTGGCGGCGGCCAATCCCCGGGGGTCGCGCAGGGGCGAGGCCTCGAAACGGGCGCGCAGGCCGGCCCGCAGGGTCGCCAGGGCCTCGAGGTCGCCGGCGGCTTCCACGGCCTTGGCCACGTAGCCGGCCACGTCGTCGGTCGCCCAGTCGTCCATCCCCACCGCCCCCAGCAGGCTCTTGCCGAAGCGGCCCACCGGCGGGCGCGCGGCTAGGCTCACCACCGGCACGCCGAGCCACAGGGCTTCGATGGTGGTGGTGCCGGCGTTGTGCGGGAAGGGGTCGAGGGCGATGTCGATCTCGCCGTAGGCGGCCCAGGTGGTGGGCTGGGGGGTGGTGTAGACGAGGTCGAGGCGGTCAGTCGCGACGCCCCGCGCGGCGAACTTCCCGGTGAAGGCGGCGCGGGCGCCGGCTTCCTGGAAGGGCTTGGCGTTGAGCATCAGCCGGGCCCCAGGGACGGCGGCGAGGATGGCGGCCCAGGCGTCGAGCACCGCGTCATTGATCCGCGCGGTGCGGCTGAAGCAGCCGAAGGTGACGTGGCCGTTGCGCGCCGCCGGCGGGGGGCCGACGTCCGGCATCCCCTCCGGCGGATCGTAGACCAGGGGGACCCGGGGCAGCCGGACGAGGGCCTCGCTGAACACGGCCTCCGACCCCGGCGGCGCGAGCGCGATGTCGGTGAGGAAGGCGTCCATTTCGGTGAGGCCCGTGGTGCAGCCGGAGCCGATCATGTGCGCCACCTGCACCGGCGCCGGGCGGCGGGCGAAGACGGCCAGCCGGTTGCCGCTGGTGTGGCCGGCGAGGTCGACCAGGATGTCGATCCCATCGGCGCGGATCTGGGCCGCGACCGCCTCGTCGCTCAGGCCGACGGTGGAGCGCCAATGGTCGGCGAGGGCCTTGAACCGCTCGGTGGTGGCGTCCGGGTTGCGCACCTCGGCGTAGCAGAAGAGCTCGACCTGGGTGTGGTCGTGGGCGGCGAGCCAGGGCTGGGTGAAGAAGCTGGCCGCGTGGTGGCGGAAGTCGGCGGAGACGTAGCCCACCCTCAGGCGGCGGTCCGGATCGCGGTCCAGGCTGAACACCGGCGCGGCGGGCGCCAGGGCGCGGGCGTGGGCGGCGTCCCACAGGCGGTATTCGGCGAAGATCGCCTCGGCCGACAGGTCCGGGCTGTAGTTGAGGCAGAACAGCAGGTTGGAGTGGGCCATGACGAAGGCCGGCTTCTTGGCCACAGCGGCGCGGAAGGCGTCCGCGGCCTCGTCCAACCGGTCCTGCAGCATCAGGGCCGAGCCGAGGTTGTTGTAGCTGTTGGCGTCCTCGGGATTGAGGGCCAGGGCCTGGCGGGCGGCGNNGCCTCGGCGCCGGCGCCGAGCATGCTCTTGGCCCAGGCGAGGTTGGTCCAGGCGTTGGGGTTGTCGGGGCGAAGCTCGATGGACTTGCGGAAACAGGCCTCCGCCTCCCCCGCCCTTCCCTGGTCCTGGAAGACGGCGCCGAGGTTGTTCCAGGCCTCCGGGGCGTGGGGGGCGAGGGCGGCGGCGGCGCGGCCCTGGGCCTCCGCCGCGGCCAGGTCGCCCCGGGCGCGCAGCACGGCGGTTAGGTTCCAGCGCGGCTCGGCGCGGTTGGGGGACAGCTCGACGGCCCGGCCGATGTCGGCGGCGGCCTGGCCGACGTTCCCGGCCCGGAAGGCGGCGGAGCCGCGGACGTGGTGCG